>JADFTO010000051.1 GCA_022560215.1 Pseudomonadota bacterium
GTGCTTGTGGTGGACGACCAGGTCGCGAATGTAGCCGACGGCGATGGGGTCGATGCCGGCAAAAGGTTCGTCAAGCAGGATGAAATTAGGATTGGAGGCAAGGGCCCTGGCAATCTCGACGCGGCGGCGCTCGCCCCCCGAAAGGGCCAGGGCCGGCGTGTGCCGCAAGTGGGTGATGGAAAATTCCGCCAACAGGGCTTCCAGGACCGCTTCGCGGCGGCGGCGCGACTTCTCCACCACCTCGAGAACGGCGCGGATGTTTTTCTCCACCGTCAGGCCGCGGAAAATGGATGCTTCCTGGGGCAGGTAGCCGATTCCCATGCGGGCCCGGCGGTACATGGGCAATCCGGTGATGTTGTGGCCGTCCAGAACGATGCTTCCGTAGTCGGGCGCCAGAAGGCCCGTGATCATGTAGAAACACGTGGTCTTTCCGGCGCCGTTCGGGCCCAGGAGACCCACCACCTCGCCCCGCTGCAGGAAAAGGCTGACCCCCCTGACCACGAGGCGTTTCTTGAAGCCCTTGCCGACGTTGTTGACGTAGAGGCCTTGGTTGTCGGCGACAAGCCTGGGCGGCCCGGCTTTTCGGGCGGTTTCCTCGTTCTGTTCCGATCGCTTATCCATGGGTCTTGTTTATACTATAGAAAGAGAGGGTTAATTTTTCTTTTTCGGCCGCAACAGGCCGTGAACCCGGCCGTCGCCGGTGGCCCTGGGTCCACACCCGAAAATCCTGCTGACGTTGGTGTTCATGTTCACCTCGGCGACGCAACCGGTCAGTTGATTGGGCCCCCGGGTGATCTTAACCGAACCCGTAAGCGTCGCGATGCCGGTTTCCACGTTGTAGACTCCCCGGTCCCCCGTGGCGGTGTCGTTGGCGGTGACCACCTTGACGCCGTCGAAGGCCTCGACCCGGTAGATCCTGGACTTGCCGTTCTTGTCCTTGCGGAAATAGGCGGACAGGATGTCGGCGCCGAGGCGCTTGTCCCCGCGCGTCGCGAAGGCGTTGCCGCGGGCCACCACCATTTGCTTTTTCTCCCAGTATTCAAGCTGCCTCTCGGCGGTGATCACGTCGCTTTCGGTGACCAGGCGCACGCCTTTCCCGCTGAGCACCAGGATGGCGTTTTCCATGTCGTAGACCCCGCGCTCGCCGTAGGCCGTCTCGCCCGGCGATGAGATGCGCACGTGTCCCTCCGCGTCGAGGCGGATGATCGAGGTCTCCCCATCGGGGGTTATGCGGTAATAGGCGCGGAGCACGTCGGCCCGGACCCGGACCTGGCCGCGCACCGCGACGGCGTTGCCGCGGGCCAGGAAGACCAGCGACTCCTGCTGCCATTCGATGCCGTTGTCGGCGCTGATCTCCAGGGGCTGGTCGCCGGTGGCGAAATTGAGGCCCTGGGCGCCGGCCGGCGGCCCCAGGACACAAGCCAGGAGCGCCGTCCAGGCGGCAAGGGCGGGCGGCCTCATGGTTTATCGATCCCGGGGTAGATAACCATCCTCGCCTTGCCGGTGAATTGGATGATCTTGCCCTTGTCGATGAGGCGGAAGCCTTCCGCCTCGAGATCGCCGAAGGGGCCTTGCCCCTCCACCTTCTCGTTGCCTTCCACCAAGCCTTCCGTCAGGTTGATCGACGCTTTCGAGGTGCGGAACTCATAGCCCGAATCGTGGAACAGGGTAACCGAGCCGGTCAGGTTCAGGGTCGCAGTGTCGCGGTTGTAGATGCCGGTATCCGCCGTCAGCACCAGCCACGAGCCGTCCTCCAGGACCATGTCGGCCTTGGGCATCTCCAGCTCCACCGCGGAGGTGCCGTCGAGAAGGTTCCTGGCCAGGTCGGCGGTGATGGTGAACATGCGGGAATTCTTGTCCGTGCCCTGGTAGCGGGCGTTGACCATGTTGGGGTCTTCCGAGCCCGAGAGCATGAGCCCGGAAAAGCCGATACGGAAAAAGCTTTCCTTGGCCTGCAGGTAAGGCCAGACGATTACCAGGCCGATCAGCAACAGGGCCAGGGTGGGAAGGAAGACCTTCATCAGGCTGACGAAACGGCTGTAGGCGGGGGTGTGATGGATGGGGTCCCGGGGCCTGATGATCAGCTTGGGCGCGCCCCGGGCGTGCGCCGGACCGGCCACGTGGGGAAGGACGGAGTCCATTGCCGCTCCTAGTGTCCTCCTAAGCCACGCCGGCGCGCAGGCAGTCGTGGATGTGCACGATGCCCACCGGGAGTCGATCGGAGACCACGAACAGGTTGGTGATGGCGCGCTCGTTCATCAGCCGCAGGGCCTCGCTCGCCAGGGCGTCGGGGCGGATGGTCTTGGGCCCCGGCGACATCACCTCGTCGGTCCTCATGTCCAGGATTCCGGCGTTCATGTGGCGGCGCAGGTCGCCATCGGTGATGATCCCCTCAAGGTGGCCGTCGCCGGCGACCACGCCGACACTGCCGAAGGACTTGGCGGTCATCACCAGAAGGGCATCGGCCATGAGTGTGTCGACGGGAACCAGGGGCAGCTCGTCACCGCCGTGCATGATGTCGGACACCTTGAGCAGCCGCCGCCCCAGCTTGCCGCCGGGGTGCAGGGCATGGAAGTCGTCCGGCGAGAAGCCCTTGCGTTCCAGCATGGCCACGGCGAGGGCGTCGCCGAGCGCCATCATCACCGTGGTCGAGGTGGTGGGCGCCAGGCCCATGGGACAGGCTTCGTCACTGGCGGGCAGGACCAGGACCACGTTTGCCGCGGCGGCCAGCGCGCTCGCCGCTTCGGCGGTCGCCGCGATCAGGGGAATTTCGAAACGCTTGGCGTAGTCGACCAGATCGGCCAGTTCCTCGGTTTCCCCCGAATTGGAAAGGGCCAGGATCACGTCGCCCCGGCGGATCATGCCGAGATCGCCGTGGCTCGCCTCCGCCGGGTGGACGAAAAGCGCCGGCGTCCCCGTCGAGGCCAGGGTCGCCGCGATCTTCCTGCCCACGTGCCCGCTCTTGCCCATGCCCGTCACCACCACGTGGCCGGACATTCCCGACAACAGGTCCAGGGCCTCGCTGAAGCTAGAGTCCAGGGCGTCGGCCAGGGCCTTCAGTCCCTGCCGCTCGAGATCCAGGACCCGCCTGGCGGACTCCAGGTCGAGGCCGGCATCCGGAAGGGGCTTGGAAAAACTCAATTCCATTCGGAGTCTCCGGGATGGCTTGGCCGGGCGCCCCGGTTTCGGAAAGGGGGTTTCACGGCCCCGAAAGTATGCACCCAAGGCATTGATTCGTCAATAAAATCAGCGGACAGGCCGGCGCCAGGAACGGTCAATGGACGAAGATGTCCTGATCCGCCCAGCCCTGCAAATCCAGCTCGACCCGCAACGCCAGCCCATCGAAGCAGGCCCGGGCCAGCCCGGTGCGTCCGTCGCGGGCCAGCATGGCGTCCAGTTTGGCGCGCAAGTCATGGAGATAGAGGACATCGGCCGCGGCGTAATTGATCTGCTCCGGCGACAGGGACTCCGCCGCCCAGTCCGAAGACTGCTGGTCCTTGGACAGGGTGACGCCCAGGAGTTCCCGGCACAGGTCCTTGAGGCCGTGCTGATCGGTGTAGGTGCGGGCCAGCCGGGAAGCGATCTTGGTGCAGTAGACCGGTGCCGCCGTCACCCCCAGATAGCGCCGCAGGTAGCCCAGATCGAAGCGCGCGAAATGGAACAGCTTGGTGACGGAAGCGTCTCCCAGCAACGCTTTCAAGTTGGGAGCGTCGTAGGAGCCCTTGGCCAACTGGACCAGGTGCGCATCGCCCTTCCCCCGGGAGAGCTGGACCAGGCACAGCCTGTCGCGGTCGGGTTTGAGGCCCAGGGTCTCGGTGTCGACGGCGACGCTGTCGCCGAAGTCGAGGCCCTGGGGAAGGTCGCCCTGGTGGACTTCGATGGATGGCTGCTTGACGTTCACCCGAAAACCGCCATTGGCTTGACTGGAGTGGATGGTGCCCAGGAGAAGACTCGAACTTCCACGGCCTCGCGGCCACAGGTACCTGAAACCTGCGCGTCTACCATTTCCGCCACCTGGGCTCTAGAGGAGGCAACAGTCGTAAACGTGCTTCGGCCTTTATGTCAACAGGCTGATATGACATTGTAAGCCGGGTAGGCCGGGCGCAACCCCCCCCTTGATCCATGCAAGGAGCGATCGATGTCCCTGGTGACGGTTTTCGGCGGTTCGGGCTTCATCGGCCGCCATCTGATCCGCCGCCTCGCCGCCCGTGGCGACATTATCCGCGCCGCCGGCCGCGACACCGAGGCGGCCATGTTCCTCAAGACCATGGGCGAGCCGGGACAAATCGTTCCCTTCCAGGCCGACATCACCAGGCCCGAACAGGCGGCGGCGGCAACCGCCGGCGCGGACGCGGTCGTCAACCTGGTGGGCATCCTGTCGCAATGGGGAAAGAGGACCTTCCGGAGCGTCCACGCCGAAGGCGCCCGGAACGTGGCGAGGGCGGCCAAGGACGCCGGGGCCGGCCGCTTGGTCCAGATTTCGGCCATCGGCGCGGAAAAGGTCTCGGATTCCGAATACGCCCGCACCAAGGCCGCCGGCGAGGACGCCGCGATCGACGCCTTCCCGGAGGCCACCATCGTGCGCCCGAGCGTGGTTTTCGGCCCCGAGGACGGATTCTTCAACCTTTTCGCCGGGCTCGCCCGGGTGTCTCCGGTGTTGCCGGTGTTCGGCTGTCCCGTGCTGCCCAAGGTGACCCTGTTCGGCGCCAATGGGCCGCTCCGGGTGGACATCTACGGCGACGGCGGCACCAAGTTCCAGCCGGTCTACGTCGGCGACGTGGCGGACGCCATCCTGGCCATCCTGGAAAATCCGGACACCCGGTCCAGGACTTACGAGCTCGGCGGGCCCCGGATCTACAGCTTCAAGGAAGTCATGGAACTGGTGCTGGCCGAGACCGGCCGCCGGCGCTTGCTCCTGCCCATCCCCTTCGCCGTTGCCGCGATCGAGGCCTGGTTCCTGGAAAAATGGCCAGAGCCCCTGTTGACCCGCGACCAGGTGAAGCTCCTGAAACGGGACAACGTGGTCGCCGCCGGCGCCCTTACCCTCCAGGACCTGGGGCTGGAGCCGACGGCGGCGGAAACCATCCTGCCCACCTATCTCGGGCGCTATCGGCGGCACGGGAGCCAGGGCCTGAGCCCGGCGTGAGCGGCGCACTCTGGGGTCTTCCACCCGGCGGGCGGCTTCGGCGATGATCTCGCCGTATTCCCTCAGGAAAACCGAGCCCCGGACGGTGCGCTGGATGAACACGCTGCGGCGGTCGCCTTCATCCTTCTTGCGGCGCACGAAGTCGTGCTCGCCCAACCGGTCCACGGCCCGGGTGACGGCCGGCTTGGATATCTTCAAGGCCTCGGCCAGTCCCCTCACCGTGTGCGGCGGCGGCGTCAGGTAGACGCTCAGCAGCAGGGCCATCTGGCGGGTCGACAAATCGGGCGCGGCGCGGCGCACGCCGGTGACGATGGCCCGGCGCCAGAGATCCAGGGCCTGAAGTTCGGTCAGGGTGACGCCCACCGGGACTCCATTTCATTTCGATTCCGTATCTTTTTATACGTCATTCTTCCGGCCATTCAATTAAAATCCCGCCCCGGCATAGCCGGGCTCGCGAAGGGGCGCGGGGGGGGACGGAACGGCGCCGGCCAAGGCCCTTGCCGGACCCGGGATTTTAGAGGCTTATAGCGGCGGAGAAGTCCCATGGAAAAGCTTGCCCTTATCCTCGGCAACAAGAACTATTCGTCCTGGTCCATGCGGGCATGGCTGGCCTTGAAGCGGACGGGAGCGGACTTCGCCGAGACCGTGATCCCCCTCAGGCGGCCCGAGACCAAGCAGGCCATATCCGCCCATTCGCCCTCAGGCCTGGTCCCGGTGCTCCGCCACGGCGACGTGGTGGTCTGGGACTCCCTTGCCATTTCGGAATACCTGGCCGAGCTGTTCCCCGAAGCCGGGCTGTGGCCCGAAGACCCGGGCGCCAGGGCCGAGGCCCGCGCCGTCTCCGCCGAGATGCACGCCGGATTCGCGGCTTTGCGCCGGGCGTTGCCCATGAACGTTCGGGCCCGCCTTTCGGCCAAGGGCCGGAACGGGGACGTGGACTCCGACATCCGGCGGATCAGCGGAATCTGGGAGACCTGCCTGGACCGCCACGGCGGTGAATTCCTGTTCGGCCCCTTCACCATCGCCGATGCCATGTTCGCGCCGGTGGTCAGCCGCTTCCGCACCTATCGCGTGGACCTGCCGCGCACCTGCCGGGACTACGCGGACGCGGTCTGGGACACGCCCGAGATGCGGGACTGGACGGCCGCCGCCGAAACCGAACCGCACGCCATCCCCGACCTGGACGGCCCTTAAGGGCGAATTCCTCCGGCTGCCCCGGTCCCGGAAGGGCTTATCGAACGTTTTCACCGGGGCGGAACTTGGCCTCCCGCCCCCACCCGCGGAGACCGGAAATTCAGGGGCCGGGCTTGCCCCGGGACTTTCCAGGAACGATATGCATAAGCTATCGTTGATATCCGCCACGAGTGTAGCCTCCCGCTCTTTTCAGGAGATCAGCCGGTGTGCCGATTGTATGGTTTCAAGGCCGTCGAGCCCACCAAGGTCGAGTGCAGCCTGGTCCACGCCCAGGACGCCCTCATGGCGCAAAGCCGCGAGGACAGCGAGGGGAAGAGCCACAGCCACGGCTGGGGCGTGGCGGCCTACTCAGACGGGCTGCCCCAGGTGGACAAGCAGGCCTGGGCGGCCTACCACGGCGAGCACTTCCGCAAGTCCGCCGCCCGCGCCTACTCGAAAACGGTGATCGCCCACGTGCGCCAGGCCACGGTGGGGCCGCCGGGCCTGGACAACACCCATCCCTTCGTCCACGGGCGCTGGGTGTTCGCACATAACGGCACCCTTCCCAATTTCGACCTTGTGCGCGATGCCATGATCGAATCCATCGACCCCCTGCACAGGAGCGAGATCCGGGGCGACACCGACAGCGAGTTCATCTTCCGCTACCTGTTGTCCCTTTGGGAGCACGAGCCGGGCCGGCCCCTGATCGATACCCTGGGCCTGGGCCTGGAGAGAATCATCGCCTGCTGCCGGGACATCGACCAGGAGGCGCCGATCGGCCTCAACGTGCTTTGGTCCGACGGCGACCGCCTGGTGGGATCCAGGCTCGGCCGCACGCTCTGGTATCTGGAGCGGGATGGGATCCACGAGTGCGAGATTTGCGGCGGCCCCCACGTGCATCACCCCGCGGATCACGACTACCGGGCCGTCGAGATCGCCTCTCAGCCGGTGACGGACGAGGAATGGCTCCAGGTTCCCAACGGCACGGTCTTCAACGTGGACCCCGACCTGCGGGTGCACTTCAAGCCCATGGGGCCGGCGGAATCCCTGGGCGCGATCCCCCGTCGGCGCGCCGACGGATTAAAGTAAGGCGGGAATCCCAAAGGCCCGTTCTGGGGCGCACATCGCAAGCGAAGGCATGCCTTGCCCGTTTTAGGGAAAGGGACGCGGAGGCCGCATCCGGCCCGCGAGCCGAAGCGGCTTTCCCCCCGACGCCTGGAAATCCTTGAGCCCCGGCGGCAAATTCGTCATTCTCCCTGGTCCCTTGGATGAGTTGGACGGTTCATGAGCGACAAGCGCGTCTTTATTTACGATTGCACGCTGCGCGACGGGGCGCAGACCCAGGGGGTCGACTTCAGCGCCGCCGACAAGGAAATCATCGCCGGCGAGCTGGACCGGCTCGGCTTCGATTACGTGGAAGGGGGCTGGCCGGGCGCCAACCCCACCGACGACGCGTTCTTCGCCGCGCCGCCCGCCTTGGAGCGCGCCCGGCTCACCGCCTTCGGGATGACCCGCCGGGCCGGTCGCAGCGCCGAGAACGACCCCGGCCTCGCCGCCCTTCTGGCGACGCCGGTGAAGACCGTGTGCATGGTGGGCAAGGCCTGGGATTTCCACGTCACGTCCGCGCTTGGCGCCGAGCTGGAAGAAAACCTGGCCATGATCAAAGAAAGCATCGCACACGCCAATCGGCGGGCGGACGAGGTGCTGTTCGACGCGGAGCACTTCTTCGACGGCTACAAGGCCAATCCCGGCTATGCCATGGACTGCCTGAAGGCGGCCCAAGACGCCCGCTGGATCGTCCTTTGCGACACCAACGGCGGCACCCTGCCCGGCGAAATGGCGGAAATCGTGGCCGCTGTCGTGGCCGATATCCCCGGCGGGCGCTTAGGAATCCACTGCCATGACGACACCGGCAACGCGGTGGCCAATACCCTGATCGCCGTCGAGGCGGGGGTCCGCCAGGTGCAGGGCACCATCAACGGGCTCGGCGAGCGCTGCGGCAACGCCAACCTGATCTCCATCATCCCCTCCCTGGTCCTCAAGATGGGTTATGAGACCGGCGTCACCGCCGATGACATGACCCACCTGGCCCACGTCTCCCGCCTGGTGGACGAGCGCCTGAACCAGGCCCCGATCCGGGCCGCTCCATACGTCGGCGAATCCGCCTTCGCCCACAAGGGCGGGCTCCATGTGTCGGCGGTGGAGAAGGACCCCCGCTGCTACGAGCACATCGATCCCGAGCTTGTCGGCAACCACCGCCGCATCGTGATCTCGGACCAGGCGGGCAAGTCCAACATCCAGGCCCGTTTCCGCGAGATCGGCCTGGACATCGACCCCGACGACCCCAAGCTGGCGCAGCTGGTGAAAACGGTGAAGGAGCGGGAATTCGACGGCTATTCCTACGACGGCGCCGAGGCCAGCTTCGAGTTGCTGGCCAGGCGGGCGCTGGGCCAATTGCCCGAATACTTCAAGGGCACAAGCTTCCGGGTCATCGACGAGCGCCGCTGGAACGCCAAGGGCGAGCTGATCACGCTGTCGGAGGCCACGGTCAAGCTGGAGGTGAACGGACGGTCCTTCATGACGGTGGCCGAAGGGAACGGCCCGGTGAACGCCCTGGAGACGGCGCTGAGGAAGGTGCTGCTGCCCCTCTATCCCCAGCTCGAGGACGTGCGCCTGGTGGACTTCAAGGTGCGCATCCTCAGGCCCGGCGACGGCTCCGCCGCCATGCCCCGGGTGATGATCGAATCCGCCGACGGCAAGGGCGAGCATTGGTCCACCGTCGGCGTCTCCACCAACATCATCGACGCCTCCTACGAGGCGCTGCGCGACGGCATCGTCTACAAGCTGTTCCGCGACGGCGCCCCCGTGGGCGGCGTTTAGGCTCCAAGACCCAAGACCATGGCCGGAACGGGACAGACCCGGCACCTCCCCGAGGCGCCGGCGGTGGTCCTGGTAGGGCCCCAGCTCGGCGAGAACATCGGCATGGTGGCCCGGGCCATGCTCAACTGCGGGCTCGGCGATTTGCGCCTGGTCCGGCCCCGGGACGGCTGGCCCAGCGAGAGCGCGGCGGCCGCCGCCGCCGGGGCCACGGCCGTGATCGACGGCGTCCGCCTGTTCGAGGCCACCAACGAGGCGGTGGCGGACCTGCAGCTCCTGTTCGCGGCGACGGCCAGGCCCCGCCACATGACCAAGAAGACGACGACGCCGCGCCGGGCGGCCGCCGACATGCGGGCCTTCGCGGCCCGGGGCGGCCGGGCGGGCGTGCTGCTGGGCCCCGAATCCAGGGGACTGTCCAACGACGACGTGGCCTTGGCCGACGCGCTGATCACCATTCCCCTGAACCCGGACTTTCAGTCGCTCAACCTGGCCATGGCGGTCCTCCTGGTGGGCTACGAATGGTATCTCGCCGGCGCCGACGACCCGGGCCCGGCGCTGGCCATGCCGAAGCGGAGCCGGCCCGCCACCAAGGACGAGATGGGGGGCCTGTTCGAGCACCTGGAGAGGGAGCTGGACGCCTGCGGCTTCTTGCGCAACGAGGAAAAGCGCCCCGTCACCGTACGCAACCTGCGCAACATCTTCCAGCGCGCCGGCCTGACGGACCAGGAGGTGCGCACCCTGCGCGGCGTCATCGCCGGCCTGGCGTCGGGGAGGGGGGATTAGAGCGTTATCCGCCGAGGATTCGCACCTGCCCGGTCTCGAGACCGAGCACCACGGCCTCGCCCACGTCGAAGGTTGGCTGATCGACCCGGTGCGTGTCGTCCACCACCAGCGTGTGTTCTCCAACGCGGACAAAGTAACGGATCTGGCTGCCCAGGAACTCTCGATGCTCGACCAGGCCAGGAAGTTTCACTTGGCTTTCGCCCCAAGCGCTGCCCTCGGCGGCGATGCGAAGGTTCTGCGGCCTGAACATGGCGGTCCGCTCCGTGCCCACCTCGATGCCGGCGCAGTCCAGGGGGAATCTGGTGCCGTCCGGAGCCTCGAACAGGATTGTTCCGTCCTCTTGGCTGACGGCGCCATCGATCAGGTTGGCGGTGCCGAGAAAATGCGCCACGAAGCGGTTCGCCGGTTCGTCGTAAAGCTCCATCGGTGAGCCGACCTGCTGGATGATGCCGTCGTTAAGCACGGCGATCCGGTCCGAGATCGTGTTGGCCTCTTCCTGGTCGTGGGTAACGAAGATGGTGGTCAGTGCGAGCTTGCGCTGCAGATCCAGGATCTCACGCCGCATCTGGACGCGTAAATTAGCATCCAGGTTCGACAGAGGTTCATCCAGAAGCAGCACCCTGGGCTCGATGATAATCGTGCGGGCAAGGGCGACGCGCTGTTGCTCACCACCGGAAAGCTGCGATGGCCGGCGCTCCGCGAACTCTTGCAGACCGACCAACTCGAGGGCCGCCTCGACGCGGCCACGGATCTCATTGGCCCGCACCTTGCGCTCCTCCAGGCCGAAAGCGACGTTCTTGCGCACCGTCATATGTGGCCAGAGCGCGTAGGATTGGAAGACCATGCCGACGTTGCGTTGCCAGGGCGGCAGGCGCGTAACCTCGTCGCCGCCGATCAGGATTCGCCCCTTCGGCTGGGGTCCGAAGCCGGCGACCGCGCGCAGCAAAGTCGATTTGCCCGATCCCGACGGTCCGAGGAAGGTAAAAAGCTCGCCCGGCTCGATCTCCAGGTTGATGCCCCTCAGCACCTCGTTGTCGCCGTAGGAGACGCTCAGGTCCTCGATACTGACGCCGACGGCGGCAGCGGTTGTCTCGGATGTCATGCCTACACTCCCGCGGCGACCGCCGCTTCCGGCGTCCGCTCGGTTTCCTTGCGCTCGATAAATCGGTACGACACGTACGTCGCAATACCGACGATGAGAACGGCGATGATACCGAGCGCGGCGCCCGGCCCGCGACCGGCCGCCGCCTGCATGAACTGATAGATTCCGTAGGCCAAGGGCGCGTCCGATTGCGTCGATACCAGCATGATGGTGGCCGACAGCTCGACCGACGCGGTGGCGAAACTGGTAATGAACCCGGCCACGAGGCCCCCCGTCATCAACGGCACGACGATACGGATCACGGTGCGCCTTCTGGTGGCACCAAGGTTTTCGGCGGATTCCTCCAGCATCACGCTGACCTGCTGCATCGCCGCCATGCAGGCGCGGAGCGCATAGGGCAGGCGGCGGATGGCGAGCGCGATGACGATGATCACCCACCACGACGCCAGCGGCTTGTCGACGATGGGCACATTGTACTCGACGAACGTGCGCAGATAGCCGATCCCCAGCACCACGCCCGGGACCGCCACCGCGCCCATGGCGATGTAGTCCAGCCACTGCCGGCCGATAACTTTGGTGCGCAGGACGATGTAGGCGATGGCGGTGGCGAAAACGACATCGATGGCGGCCGCCAGGCTGGCGTACAAGAGCGTGTTGTTGATGTAATCCGTGGCCGTCCGGAAGACGCTCACATAGTGCGCGAAAGTGAAGGCGTCGGGCAGCACGCTGTACGACCACACGGTGCCGAAGCTGAGCAGTGCAAGCCCTAAATGCGGCGACAGCACCAGGGCCAGGATGAGGATCACCACCGCGTAGCAGCCGATCTTCTCCCACGGCCTCAGGTCCCGCTTCATCAACCCGCCGCCTCCCTTCTGCACCGTGGCGTAGTCCTTCCCCCTCAGCGCCAGGAAAGAGATCCACAGCGCCAGCAGCGAAACCGCCACCAGAATGACCGAGATCACGTAGCCCATGGGGTCGCTGATGCCGATCGACGTGATGCGCAGGTAAGCCTGGGGCGCGAGCATTTTGTTGATGTTCAACAGCAACGGCGTGCCGAGATCGTCGAAAACCTTGAGAAACACCAGGGACGCGCCCGCCACATAACCCGGCATGGCAAGCGGAAAGATGATGCGGCGGAACAGGCGCATGCCGCTGGCGCCCAGGTTCTGTGCCGATTCCTCCATCGCCCTGTCGATGTTGTTGAGCGCCGCGGAAAGATTGATCAGGATGAACGGAAAGTAGTGAACGCTTTCGACCAGGATGACCCCGTTCAACCCCTCCATGAACGGGATGATGATCCCAAACCACTCGTCCAGCAGCAGGTTCACCGACCCGTTCTCGCCGAACAACAGCAGCATGGCCACGGCGCCGACGAACGGCGGCATGATCAGCGGCACGAAGCCCAGGGTCTGGATCACGATGGCCCCGCCGAAGTTGAAGCGGGTGGTGAAGTATGCCAGCGGCAATGCGAACACCGACGCCAGCACCACCGACATGGTGGCCACATAGAGCGAATTGACGAATGATTCCCGGAATAGGGAGGTGTTGAAGAAATCGACGAAATTGATGAGCGTCAACGCCCCGGTGTTGGGGTCCTGAAAGGCGACGTAGATGACCTTGAGCACCGGCACGACGAGGAAAACGAACAGGAACAGGCCCAAGAAAAGGGCCACGGCTCCCGGCCCCCACTGGCCGTGTCGGATGAAATTCAAGGCCGCCCTCCCGTCCGTCGGGATTTCCGCAAGATAACGGGGCCCGGCACGGTACGCTTGGTCGCCGGGCCCCGTCACTGGCAGGTAAGTCTACAGCATGGACGCGGCTTTGTTCGCCATCTCCGTTGCCTTGGCGTAGTTGGCCTTGACCAGGGCATCCCAT
>JADFTO010000246.1 GCA_022560215.1 Pseudomonadota bacterium
ACGGCTACGCAGACGAGGTGGCCGGCCTTTATCGGGGAATGGACCTGGCCCTGAACTATTGAGCCATCCTTGAAATAAAGTCCATCGACGCCCCTGAAGTCCTGTATTTACCGGGCAACCAATTGAACGGTTGGGGCCGATGACCCCGGAAATCCGCATCCGCTGGATCGCCAAGCCGCTGGTCTTCGCCCTTTGCCTGGGGCCGCTGGCCTGGCTGCTGTGGCAGGTATTCACGCTTGGGCTGACGCCGGCGGGGGGGCTCGGGGCCAACCCCATCGAGGCCATCAACCGGTTCCTGGGCGACTGGGCGCTGCGCTTCCTTCTCGTCACCCTGGCGATCTCGCCGCTCAGCGGCGTCATCGGCCGGCCGACGCCGATCAGGTTCCGCCGCATGCTGGGCCTGTTCGCCTTCGCCTACGCTACCTTGCACATCTCCAGCTACGTCGGTTTCGACCAGAGGTTCGACTGGGGCGACATCTGGGGCGACATCGTCAAGCGCAACTACATCACGGTGGGCATGGCGACGTTCCTGATGCTGGTGCCGCTCGCCGCCACCTCGACCAAGGGCATGGTCCGCCGCCTGGGCGGGGCGCGCTGGCTGAAGCTGCACCGGCTGGTCTACGTGGCCGGCATTACCGGGGTCTTCCACTTCACCATGATGATCAAGGCGGACCTGCGCGAGCCCATGGCCTACGCCGCCGTCCTGGCCCTGCTCCTCGGCTACCGGGTGGTCAGGCGGAAAGGGCGCCGGCGGCGGACCCGAAAAGCCCCCTCGGGCTGAAATCAAATCCGCCCGCCTCTCACTCCTTGGCTGGCCGCGACGCGCTGTCCATGCTGATCATCAGGGAGAGGGCGCCGTTCTGGACCTGGAGCACCTTCTGGGCGCTGCGCGGAAGGGGGATGGCGTTGAGGCCGCAAAAGCGGATGAGGGAGGCCGCCACCTGCTCGCGGGCGAGCTTCACCTCCGAGATTTGCCCCTCGGTGGGCATGAACTGGATGGTGACGGTTTCTTCCGGATCGTCGCTCAGCACCAGGTCCTGGATGTTGGCCTTGGGCACGGGGATTTTTGTCCGCAGGCAGTAGTCCATGACCGCCGCCTGCAACTCCCCCGCGGAGAACGTCAGCTTTCGGAGCTCCTTGGGCAATCCCCGTTCCTCCCCTGCCGGCCCGGTCGAGAATACCCACAAGAGGCGCCCCCTGCCAAGGACAAGACCGGCCCCCCCCGGCCCCAGGGGTCATTATCAGTGACCTTTGGTATTATCCCCGCACATGCCCGAAAGGCGCCTATTCGAGGATCATCAATGGGCCTGTTCCCAGGTATCCCCGGCGCCGGTGTCCACCACCAGGGGTACGTCCAGGCGGGCCGCCCCCGCCATCACTTTGGCGACCAGGGCGGCGGTCTCGTCGACCTCGGCCGATGCCACCTCGAAGACCAGCTCGTCGTGGACCTGAAGCAGCATGCGCGCCGACAGTCCCGCCCCTTCCAAGGCGCCGGGCAGGCGGATCATGGCGCGCTTGATGATGTCGGCGGCGCCCCCCTGGATGGGGGCGTTGATGGCGGCGCGCTCGGCGAAGTTGCGCCGCGCCTGGTTCTTGTCCTTGAGTCCGCCGATGTGGCAGCGGCGCCCGAACAGGGTGGTGACGAAACCGCACTCCCGGGCCTCCTCCTTGGTCCGTTCCATGTAGTCCCTGATGCCGGGATAGCGCTGGAAATAGGCCTCGATGTAGTCCCCGGCCTGCTGGCGCGGGATGCCCAGCTGGCGCGCCAGCCCGAAGGCCGAGATGCCGTAGATGATGCCGAAGTTGATGGCCTTGGCCTGGCGCCGGACCTGGGGGTCCATGCCGTCGGCGGGCACGCCGAAGACCTGCGAGGCGGTCAGCGCGTGGATGTCGATGCCGTCCCGGAAGGCCTCCTTCAGCGCCTCGATGCCGGCCACGTGGGCGAGCAGCCTGAGCTCGATCTGGGAATAGTCGGCCGACAGCAGCTTGTGGCCGTCCTCGGCGATGAAGGCGCGGCGGATCTTGCGCCCTTCCTCGGTGCGCACTGGAATGTTCTGCAGGTTGGGGTCCGACGAGGCGAGCCGGCCGGTGGAGGTGGCGGCCATGGCATACGAGGTGTGCACCCTTCCCGTCTCGGGGTTGACCTGCTCGACCAGCGCGTCCGTGTAGGTGCTCTTGAGCTTGGCCAGTTGGCGCCAGTCGAGCATCCGCTGGGCCACGTCGTGGCCTTCGGCGGCCAGCCCTTCGAGCACGTCGGCGCCGGTGGCGTAGGCGCCGGTCTTGCCCTTCTTGCCGCCCGCCAGGCCTAAGTCCTCGAACAGGACCTCGCCCAGCTGCTTGGGCGAGCCGACGTTGAACTCGCGGCCGGCCAGGGCGTGGATTTCCGCCTCCAGGCCGCCCAGGCGGACCGTGAAGTCGGCGCTGAGCCGCTTCAGGTGGTCCACGTCCACGGTGATGCCGGCCCGTTCCATCCCTTCCAGCACCGGGATCAGGGGGCGTTCGATGGTCTCGTAGACCGTGGTCATGTGCTCGAGCGCGAGACGGGGCTTGAGGACCCGGTGCAGGCACCATGTCACGTCCGCGTCCTCGGCCGCGTAGTCCAGGGCCTGGTCCAAGGGCACCTGGTCGAAGGTGAGTCGTTTCTTGCCGCTGCCGACGACGTCGGCGTACTTGATGGTTTCCCGGCCGAGGTGGATCTCCGCCAGCGCGTCCATGCCGTGGCCGTGGAGCCCGCTGTCGAGCACATAAGACAGCACCATGGTGTCGTCCACCGGCGAGACGGCGATGCCCAGGCGGGCCAGGACCTGCATGTCGTACTTGATGTTCTGCCCCACCTTGAGGACGGCCGGGTCCTCCAAAAGGGGGGCCAGCAGGGCCAGGGCCTCGGGCGTGGGTATCTGCGGCGGGCCGGGGGCGAGTTCCAGGGCGTCCGGGTCCATGCCGTGGGCCAGGGGCACGTAGCAGGCGCGGCCCGCACCCGTGGCCAGCGAGAAGCCCACCAGCCGGGCTTGCATGGAATCCAGCGACGTGGTTTCGGTGTCCACGGCCACCATGCCCGCCGCCCGGGCCTCGTCGATCCAGGCCCCGAGGGCTTCCGCCGTCTGCACCAGCTCGTAGGCCGCCGTCCCACCCGGGGGCGCCTCTCCATCCCTGGCGCCTTCCCGGCTCTCGATCTTGGCGGCGAGGGAGCGGAAGGCCTGTTCCTTCAGGAACGCGAGCAGGACATCGGTATCGGGGGCGGCATGGGCAAACGACTCGATCGTCGCCTCCACCTCCACGTCGTCCCTGAGGGTGACCAGGTCGCGGGACATGCGGGCGGCGTCGGCCTGTTCCAAAAGGGCCTGGCGGCGCTTGGGCTGCTTGATCTCGCCGGCGCGCCGGAGCAGGGTCTCCAGGTCCCCGTACTCCCGGATCAGGAGCGCCGCCGTCTTCACCCCGATGCCGGGGACGCCGGGCACGTTGTCGGTGGCATCGCCGGCCAGCGCCTGCACGTCGATTACCCGGTCGGGGCCGACGCCGAACTTCTCCTCCACCTCGGCCGGGCCGATGAGGCGGTTGCTCATGGGATCGCGCATGGTGACGCCGGGGCCCACCAGCTGCATCAGGTCCTTGTCCGACGACACGATGGTGACCTG
>JADFTO010000247.1 GCA_022560215.1 Pseudomonadota bacterium
CCCGGGACCACCATGGCGCCGACCCCGTCGGCGACGTGCCGGCCCTCGGCCACCCGGGCGGCGGCGCGCAGGTCCTCCATGCGGCCGTTGGTGCACGACCCGATAAAGACCTGGTCCACGGTAATGTCCGCCAGCGCCGTGCCCGGGGCGAGGCCCATGTAGGCGAGCGAGCGCTCCATGGACTCGCGGCGGCCCTCGTCGGGCTCATTCGCCGGGTCCGGCACGCGGCCCGTGATGGGCAGCACGTCCTCGGGACTGGTGCCCCAGGTGACCTGGGGCGCGATGGCCCGGGCATCGATGGTGACTTCCGAGTCGTAGGAGGCGCCGGCGTCGGTGGCCAGGGTCTTCCAGTGGGCAACCGCCGCCTCCCAAAGCGCGCCCTTGGGCACCAGGGGGCGGCCCATCAGGTATTGATACGTGGTCTCGTCCGGCGCGATCAGCCCGGCCCGGGCGCCGGCCTCGATGGTCATGTTGCAGACCGTCATGCGGCCTTCCATGGTGAGGTTGCGCACCGCTTCCCCTGCGTATTCGATGACGTGGCCGATGCCGCCGGCGACGCCGATCTCGCCGATGATGGCGAGGATCAGGTCCTTCGGGCCGACCCCGAAGGGCAGGGCGCCGTCCACCGTGATGCGCATGTTTTTGGCCGGCTTCTGGATCAGGGTCTGGGTGGCCAGCACGTGCTCCACCTCGGAGGTGCCGATGCCGAAGGCGAGCGCCCCGAAGGCGCCGTGGGTGGCGGTGTGGGAATCGCCGCAGACGATGGTGGCGCCGGGCAGGGTGAAGCCCTGTTCGGGCCCGATGATGTGGACGATGCCCTGGCGGACGTCGTCCATGGAAAAAAACTCGATGCCGAAATCGGCGCAGTTCTTTTCCAGGGCCTCGACCTGGATTCGGGATTCGTCGTCCTCGATGCCGCCGGCCCGATCGGTGGTGGGCACGTTGTGGTCGGCCACGGCGAGGGTTGCGTCCGGCCGGCGCATGGTGCGCCCGGCGGCCCTAAGACCCTCGAAGGCCTGCGGGCTGGTGACCTCGTGGACCAGGTGGCGGTCGATGTAGAGCAGGCAGACGCCGTCGCTTTCGTCCACCAGGTGGTCCTTCCAGATTTTCTCGAAGAGCGTCTGTGGCATGGTTTCGCTCCTGGGCTCTCAAGCCTCGCCGGCCTTCTTTTTCGCCTTGCCGGCTTTTTTATCGGCCTTGTCGTCCTTGCCCGCCTTCTTTTCGGCTTTCTTCTCGGCCTTGTCCCCGGTCTTTTCGGCGGCGGCGTCCGTCATCGCGGCGGCCTTTTTCGGCAAACGGGGCTCGGTGCGCTCGGCGATGCGGGCCGCCTTGCCGGTGAGGCCACGCAGGTAATAGAGCTTGGCCCGGCGCACGTCGCCCCGGCGGATCACCTCGATGGCGGCGATGGTCGGGGAATAGAGGGGGAAGACCCGCTCCACGCCCTCGCCGTAGGAGAGCTTGCGCACGGTGAAGGACGAATTCAAGCCCCTGTTCTTGCGGGCGATGCAGACGCCTTCGTAGATCTGGATGCGCTCGCGGGAGCCCTCGACAACCTTGACGCTGACCTTGAGCGTGTCGCCCGGGGCGAACTCGGGGAGGTCCTGGCCCAGTTCCTCGATTCGTTGTTTTTCCATTTCCTGGATGACGTTCATGACCACTCCTCGTCTTAAGCGTTGTCGCCCTCAGGCGCGGGCCTGGCGCGCTCTTGGTAGCGGGTCCAGAGATCCGGGCGTCGTTCCCTGGTCGCTTTTTCGGCCTGGGCCGCGCGCCAGGCGCGGACCCTTTCGTGATGCCCGGAGACCAGGACCTCTGGCACTTCCCGGCCGTTCCACACCCGGGGCCGGGTGTACTGGGGGTACTCCAGCAGGCCCCGTTCGAAACTTTCCTCCGCCAGGGAGCCATCGCCGCCGAGGACTCCCTCCTGCAAGCGCACGCAGGCGTCGATCAGCGCGATGGCCGCCGCCTCTCCTCCCGACAGGACGAAGTCGCCGAGGCTGATCTCATCGGCCCCCCTGGCCTCGATGACCCTTTCGTCCACGCCCTCGTAACGGCCGCAGAGAAGGACCGCACCTGGCCCCGACGCCAGCTCGCGGACCCTCTCCTGGGTGAGGGGGCGTCCACGGGGCGTCAGGTAGACCAGGGGCCAATCCCCCGCTTCGTCCACGGCCGCCCCGATGGCCGCGTCGACCACGTCGGGGCGCATGACCATGCCGGCGCCGCCGCCGAAGGGGGGGCCGTCCACGGTCCGGTGTTTATCGCTCGCGAAGGCGCGAATGTCCACCGTTTCCAGCGCCCACAGGCCGTCTGCCAGGGCCTGTCCGGCAAGGCTCTGGCCGAGGGGCCCCGGGAACATCTCCGGGAACAGGGTCAGCACCCGGGCTGTCCATGGGCTCGCCATGGTCAGCCCTTTTCCCCGCCCGCGTCGTTCGCCGGCTCGATCAGGCCCGAGGCTGCGTCCACGACCACCCGGCCGTGGGCGATGTCGACCACGGGCACGGTGTCGCGGGTGAAGGGGATGAGGATGTCGCCTGCCCCCCCGTCCGATATCTCCAGGATCGGGCCGGCGCCGAAATCGTGGACCGCCTTCACCGTACCCAGGACTTCGGCGTCGGGTGCGCCCGAGTGCTCGGCCCTGAGCCCGATGAGGTCGGCCAGGTAATATTCGTCCTCGCCGGGATCGGGCAGGGCATGCCGGGGAACGTGCAGGGCGAGGCCCTTCAGCGCCTCGGCCGAGTCGCGGTCGTCGATGCCCTCGAAGCGGGCGAAGACCCGGTCCTTGACGACGCCGGTCACCCGCAAGTGGAAAGTTTTCCGGCCTTCCCCGTCGGTGAGGGGGCCGTAATCCCCGATGCGGGCGGGATCGGAGGTGAAGCTCCTGAGACGCACCTCTCCCTTTAGTCCCCGCGCCCCGGTGACCACGCCTAAGAAGACCAGATCGGATTTTGCCGCCGCCATGGCTCAACCGGCCTCCTTGTCCTTTTCGCCGGGCGCGGCCTTCGCCGTCTTCTCGGGCGCGGCTTCGGCATCCTCGGGTGCGGCTTCCGCCGTCTCCTCGGGCGCGGCCTCGGCGTCCGCCGCATCCTCCGCTGCGTCCTCCGCCGGTGCCTCGGGGGCGTCCTCGGCGTCCGCCGCCGTTTCTTCCGCCGCCGCCTCCGGTTCCGCTACATCCTCCGCCGGCTCCTCGGGCGGGCTCTCCTCGGCGGCCGGCTTTTCCTCGGCCTCCTCCGCCGCCTTCCGGGCTTCTTCCGCGGACGCCTTCACGGCCGCTTCCTTGGCCGCCTGCCGCCGCTCCAGGGTCTTGGGCCGGGGCTGATTCTTCTTGGTCTGTTCGGGGATCGCCGGCATCTCAATGTATCCGGCGTTGCCGAAGAACCGGGCCACCCGATCGGTGGGCTTGGCCCCGACCCCGAGCCAGTACTTGATCCGCTCTTCCTTGAGCACCAGCCTTTCGGGATGGTCCCTGGGAACCATGGGGTTGTAGGTGCCGAGCCTTTCGATGAACCGGCCGTCGCGGGGCTTGCGGGAATCGGCCACCACGATGCGGTAGAAGGGGCGTTTCTTCGCCCCACCCCTGGAAAGACGGATTTTCAATGACATGTCACTTGATCTCCTAAGGTTTTAGCCCATGGGGGGCATCATGCCGGGCGGCAGGGGC
>JADFTO010000248.1 GCA_022560215.1 Pseudomonadota bacterium
TCCATCAGCCGATAGTGGAGCGAGACCTGCACGGATTGTTCGCCGAGACCCTCACCCGCGACGACTGCTTGAATTTCAAACGGATCGCCTTGCCAGACATACTCCTGGGCGTCCACTTCGACGATGCGGTCGTAAAGCATGTCGGGCAGGCGGATGTGGAGGTCGAACAGCCGGGGACGGTTCTGGTATCCGATGCGCAGCGCATCGCCGAACCCCTTGGTGATCACCAGGACGGTGTCCTCGCCCGTGCGTTCCAGGAGCGCGTTCGTGGCCACGGTGGTGCCCATCTTCACCACTTCTATGGCCTCCCCGGGAATGGGTTCGCCGGCGGCCACGCCTAAAATGTCACGGATGCCCTGTAGGGCCGCGTCCTCATAGTGGCCGGGATTTTCCGACAGCAATTTGTGGGCGGTCAGCGATCCGTCCTCGGCGCGCCCCACCACGTCGGTGAAAGTGCCGCCGCGGTCGATCCAGAACTGCCAGCGTAAATACCCCTTCGCGGTATCGCCGGCGGACTCCGATTGTTCGCTCATTCAGTGTCTCCGAGAGTTAGAGCGGGTCAGACTATGTATCGGCAAAGGACGCCAAGAGGTAGGAATTTTGTCGATGAGTCCGCTCTTGGCCTCAAAGGTCGCTGCCGCTATCCTTCACGGGTCATGTATGGGAAGGGCAAAACGATCCTGTTGCTCCTGATTCTGGGGGCATCCGCCGTCTGGGGAGTGGGGACCATGGCTCATGATTGGCGAACGGCCAGCCGTGAATCCGCCGGCATCGCCCCAGACCCGGCGGTGACCAGGGAAGCGATCGTCCAAGTCTACACGGCCCGGGCCTACAGTTGGCGGGGGGCCTTCGGCGTGCACAGTTGGATCGCCGTGAAACCCACCGACGCGTCCGCCTTCACCGTCTACGAGGTCATCGGCTGGCGCGTCCGCAGGGGACAGTCGGCGCTGGCCATATCCCAGCGCACCGTCGACGGCCGCTGGTTCGGGGCCATACCGAAAATCATCGCCGACTTGCGCGGCGACGGCGTGGACGAGATCATCGATCGCATCGACGCCGTGGCGAGGGACTACCCCTTTGCCCAGGAATATCGGGTTTGGCCAGGCCCCAACTCCAACACCTTCACCGCCTTCATCGCCCGCGCCGTGCCGGAACTGAGGCTGGACCTGCCGCCGACGGCCATCGGCAAGGATTTCCTCACCAACGGATCGGTTTTCGACCGCGCGCCCAGCGGCACCGGCTATCAGTTTTCCTTGTTCGGCCTGTTCGGCGTGCTCGCCGCCGTCGAGGAGGGCTTGGAAGTGAACATCCTCGGCCTGGTTTTCGGCCTCGATCCCTTGGGGCTGGCGATCAAGCTGCCCGCCATCGGGCGTGTCGGGTTCGGCGAGGGATAAGCGGCGGCATTGGTCCCGTCGGCGGACCCGGGGAATTCTTCTTGTTGTCATCTCCTCCATGTTACTCAGGTGAGTCCCTTATGCGTTTCCCCTGGATGAGGCTGGCAAGCCCATGGCTCCTGGCGCTCCTCGTCCTGGGGGCGTGTGCCGGGCTATTCGGGGCGCCTCCCGCCGTCCAGGAACTGTATCGAAAGGCCGGCGAGGGCGATGTCCAAAGCCAGTACCTCCTGGCCATGCGCCTGACCAACGGCCGCGGCGTCTCCCAGGATTACGGCGCCGGCGTCCAATGGTTCACCAGGTCGGCCCTCGGCGGGCACGCCAAGGCCCAATACATGCTCGGCGTCGCCCTGTCGGCGGGCCGGGGCGTGGACCGCGACAGTGTGGAAGCGGTCGCCTGGTTCGAACGGGCGGCGGTTCAGGGTCACGAACGGGCCCAATATCAACTCGGCGATGCCTACGCAAATGGGAGGGGCGTGGGCAAGGAACCGGAATGGGCCGTCAGGTGGCTGGAGATGGCGGCCGAGCGGGGCCATATGGAGGCGCAGTTCACGCTCGGCGTTTCCTTTGCCGCCGGCCTCGGCGTCGCGGTGGACAGCGTGGCGGCGGCGGAGTGGCTGATGATCGCCGGCAAGGGCGGACATGCACGGGGCGAGGAGGCCGTGGAAGCGCTCACGGTGAAAATGACCTCCGCCGAGGTGGCCCGGGCCGGGCGGCTGGCCGGCCAGTGGTCGGCCGGGTCCCGGGATTCCCTGGCCGAGGCGCCCACCGTGCGTTTCGTCGAACGCGCCCTCGGGCGTTTGGGTTACGACCCGGGAGGAGTCGACGGCGAAGCCGGTCCCCAGACCCGCGCGGCCATCGAGGCCTATCGCCGGACAAACGGGCTGGCGCCAGGCGGGGAAGTGACGGCGGACCTGGTCTCCGAATTAAGGCGCGCCCTGGCGGCCCTCGGAAAACCGGGAGGCTAAAATATCCAGGTCGAGTGAATAGGGCTCCAGCCGTCGCGCCGGCCAGCTGTCTACTCGGTGGTACCCTCGGTCGGGGTTTCCGTTTCGATGCCCAGCAGCTCATTGACCGCCGCGACCACGTCGTCGGTGACTTCCTTGTTGGCCGCCGCCGCCAGGGATTCCGCCTCGACTTCCGCGGCTTCCGTCAGGTCCGCTTCCACCTGATCCAGGTCCGCCTGGGCGGCCGCCAGGTCGCTCTCGACGGTCTGGGCTTCGCTCAGGCTAGCCTCGGCCTCGGTCACCGCCTGGTTCGCCGTATCGACTTCGGCGGACAGCGTATCCACTTCGGCCGCCGCCTGGGCCTCTGCTTCGGCGTCGAGGGACGCCTGGGCCAGGTCCGGATCTTCGGGCGCCGCCGCGGCGGCCGCTGCCGCGTCCTCCGCCGCCTGCTCGAACTCGTCGGCCGTCGCCTCGGCGTCGGCCAATGATGCAGCCGCGGTATCGGCCTCGGCCACCGCCGTATCGACGGCCGCTTGCAGCCCGGTGGTGTCGGTGACCTGGGCCTCCAACTCGGCGATGGTATCGGCCAGGGTATCCGCCTGGGTGCTCAGAGTCGCCGCCGCCTCCACCGCTTCCTTGTAGGAGGCGAGCAGGCCGACGGTCGAATTGGGCGCCGCGTTTTCCAAGGCGGTGGCCGATGCGTGGGCGGCGTTCAGGCTGCCGAGAGCGCTGGCGATCGCTCCGTGGTTGTTGCCCAGGCCCTTGCCTGAGTTGGCGCCGCCCTTGCCGGCATTGGCGCTGGCCTTGCCCGATTTGCCCTTGCCGGCGTTGGCGCTGCCTTGGCCGCTGTTCTCTGAGCCGTTATCATCTTCGTCGCCGTCGCCGCCGTTGTCATTGCCGCTGTTTCCGCTGTTCCCGCCGCTGTTCCCGCCGCCTTTTCCATCGCTTTTCCCCTGGGCCTGGGCCTTGGACAGAACGAGGCCCCCTTCGTCAAGGTCGAGGGCGATGGGCGCGGCCATGAGGGCCAGAACCATGAAGCAAGCCGTTGACGAGAAACCGGCGAGGGAACTCATTCTAGACATGGCATCCTTCAGTTTGAAAGTTTAAGTCAAGATTCTTTATCGGACATGATCCATCATCCGAAGGTGAACGCGACCTCATCATATCATTCGAATCCTCAGGAAAACAGTGACGAACGTCACACTTTTGCGCATTTCCAAGACCCCTCCGGTGAGCCGGTCGGGGCTTTCACCCGACATTTCCCAGATAGCCTTCAAATCCATGGCGATCATACTCAAATTGCGCCG
>JADFTO010000052.1 GCA_022560215.1 Pseudomonadota bacterium
TTGGCCTCCACCACGATGCGGCCGGTGACGCCGCAGACCCGGGCCATCTCCTCGATCACCAGGACGGCGTCCAGGAGGCTGGCGCCCTGGCCGCCCAGCTCCCGGGGCAGCGTCATGCCCATGAAACCCGCGTCCACAAGCACGCCCACGTTGTCCCAGGGGTATTCCTCGGTGCGGTCAATCTCGGCGGCGCGGGGCGCGATGTCGGCAATGGCTATGCGCCGGGCGGTCTCCCTGATCTGGATTTGCGTGTCGCTCAACTGGAACATGGCGTGTCCTCCCCGGCCATCCTAGATGGCTCACCGACGGCGGCAAAACGGAATTTGGGTGCCGCGTTCCCGGCATTATGTGGAGATATATTGATTAATGTGGAATATTGTGAAATCTTGACGCGTGCGGCCGGCCAACCGATTGCCGGCGCGGCTCATCCCATGAACGGGATTCAAAGCCCCATGAACACCAAGACGGCGACCCAGGCGCGGCATTGGCAGACCGACGGGGACTCCAACCTCTCGCCCGGGCGGGCGGCCTGGGACCGGGGCCGGGTTTCGGCGGAAACCCGGGCGCGTCTCGACGAGGACGCGCGTTACTTCCTCCACCAATCCCTTTCCACGCCCTGCCTCGGTGTCATCGCCAAGGCCGAGGGCATCTGGATCGAGGACACGGACGGCCGCCGCTACATGGACTTCCACGGCAACAACGTGCACCACATCGGCTACGGCCATCCCCGCCTCAAGGCCGCCATCAAGGCGCAACTGGACGACCTGCCCTTCGCCCCCAGGCGCTTCACCGACGCCCCGGCCATCGCGCTGGCGGCCAAGCTCGCCGGGATCTCGCCGGGGCCCCTTTCCAAGGTGCTGTTCGCGACCGGGGGCTCGGACGCAATCGAGATCGCCATCAAGCTCGCCCGCGCCAAGACCGGCCGCTACAAGACGGTGTCCTTCTGGGATTCCTTCCACGGGGCCGGGTTCGCCGCCAGCAGCGTCGGCGGCGAGGACACCTTCCGTTCCGGCCCCATCGGCCCGCTGATGGCGGGCGCGGAGCACGTGGCGCCCTTCGCCTGCTACCGCTGCCCATACGGCTACGATGACGTGGACGGCAAGCCAGACCTGGACGTCTGCTCCATGACCTGCGCCGCTTATCTCGGCTACGTGCTGGAGAAGGAAGGCGACGTGGCGGCGGTGATCGCCGAGCCGGTGCGCTCCATCCCCTATCTGCCGCCGCCCGGGTTCTGGCAATCGGTGCGCCGGGCCTGCGACGATCTGGGCGTGCTTCTCATCTTCGACGAGATTCCATTGGGCCTGGGCAAGACCGGCCGCATGTTCGCCTGCGAGCATTCCGGCGTCGTCCCCGACATCCTGGTGCTGGGCAAGCCCTTGGGCGGCGGCGTCATGCCCATATCCGCGGTCGTCGCCGGGCCCGAGCTGGACATCGCCGGCGACTGGGCCTTCGGCCACTACACCCATGAGAAAAACCCGGTGAGCTGCGCCGCCGCGCTGACCACCATCGAGATCATCGAGGATGAAGGCTTGGTCGAGAACGCCCGTGCCCAGGGCGCCCATGCCCTGGCCCGGCTGGAGGAGATGAAGTCGCGCCACCGGCTGATCGGCGACGTGCGCGGGCTGGGGCTGCTGCTCGGGGTCGAGCTGGTCGCCGATCCCGAGACCAAGGCCCCCGCGCCGGAGGCGGCGGACGCCGTGATGTACCGTTGCCTGGACATGGGCCTGAACTTCAAGACGACGCTCGGCAACGTGCTCACCCTGACCCCGCCCCTGATCATCGCCAGGGGCGACATGGACCGGGCCCTCGATATCCTGGAGCGCGCCATTACCGAGGTGGAGGGGGGCCTGTGAGCCTGCTCGCCGAGCAGCGCCGCCGCCTGATAGTGGAGGCGGTCTCCGAGAGGGGCTCGGCCGCCGTCACGGAGCTGGCGCGGCGGCTCGAGGTGTCGGGGGAGACCATCCGCCGCGACATCCGGCTCCTGGACCGGCGCAACCGGCTGGCCCGCACCCATGGCGGGGCCCTGGCCCTGGACAGGGCGGAACCGGCCTACGAGGTGCGCCTGGGCCAAAACGTCGAGGGCAAGCGGGCCATGGCCCGCCTGGCCGCGGCGCTGGTCCCGGACGGGGCGTCGGTGATCGTCGATTTCGGCACATCGGCCTATGCCGTCGCCGATGCGCTTGGCGATCATCGGCGGCTCAACGTCTACACGCCGGGCCTGCAGGCGGCGAATCGCCTGGCCGGGCGCAACGGCAACCAGGTCCATCTGCTGGGCGGCAGGCTGGACGGGGCCGAGGGCGCGACCTCAGGCCCCGACGCCACCGCCATGCTCAGGCATTACGCGGCCGATTTCGCCTTCGTCGGCGCCGGGGTCGTCTCCCGCCACCCGTGGCTCATGGACTATTCCCGGGAGGCCGCCGAGCTCAGGTCCGAGATGCTGCTCAGGGGACGCACGGCCGTGCTCCTGGCCGACCACACCAAGTTCGGCCGCATGGCGCCCTATGCCGTCGCAAACTTAAGCGAGGTCACCCACGTCATCACCGACCGTGAGCCGGACCGGCAGGCGGCCGCCATCCTCGCCGCCATCGGCGCCGAGACCATGGTGGCCGGGGGTGCGGATTAGAGAATTATCCACACCCACTCGCGTGGAAAATGCTCAAGCCCCGATCACCTCATCCATGGCGGCTTCGATGGCGTCGTAGGCGCGGTTGAGCTGATCGTCGGTGACGCAGAGGGGGGGCAGCAGGTAGACCACGTTGCCCAGCGGCCGGATGAGCAGGCCGCGCTCCATGAAGTAGGCCTTGAGCCTCGGGCCCACGGCCGCCTTGTAGCCGGGATCGTCGCAGCGGATGTCGAGGGCGGCGATGGTGCCGCAGACCCGGCGCTTTTCGATGCGCGGGTGATCGGGCATGGCCGCCATGCGCTCCCGGTGCAGCGCTTCGATCCCCGCCATGCGCTCCCGGGTCTCGTCCTCGAGAAGCAGGTCGAGGGAGGCCAGGGCGGCGGCGCAGCCCAGCGGGTTGCCGGTGAAGGAATGCCCGTGGGTGAAGGCCTCGTCGAAGCCCTGGCCCAGGAAGGCGTCATAGATGGGGTTGCGGCAAACGGTCAGGGACATGGGCAGGAAGCCCCCGGTCAGCCCCTTGGACAGGCAGATGATGTCGGGCGTGACGGCGGCCTTGAGGCAGGCGAAGAGCGCGCCGGTGCGCCCGAAGCCGGTCATCACCTCGTCGAAGATGAGCAGGACGCCGGCGCGCCCGAGCCTTTCCGCCAGGGCTTTCAGGAAAGCGGGCCGGCACATGCGCATGCCCGCCGCCCCCTGGACCAGGGGTTCGATGATGAGCGCCGCGGTCTCGGGGCCGTGGGCGGACAAATACTCATCCAGCGCCGTGAGCGACGCCTGTTCCCGTGTCTCGATTCCGTCGTCCCCGTCCCAGGTTTCAGGGTACGGCAGCGCCGTGACCTCGAACATCAGGTCCCGCCAGTGGGTGAAAAAGCCGGAGCTTCCCCCCGCCGACATGGCGCCGACGGTGTCCCCGTGATAGCCGCCCTCCAGGGCCAGGTAGCGCTTGCGCCCGGGCTCGCCCTTGTTGCGCCAGTACTGGTGGGCCAGCTTCAGGGCAACCTCGACCGCCGTCGAGCCGTCGTCCGAGAAAAAGGCCCGGTCCAGATCGTCCGGCAACAGGGCGGCAAGGCGGCGCACCAGCTCCACGGCGGGGGCATGGGTGAACTCGGCGAAGATCACCTGTTCCAGCCGCGCCGCCTGCTCGGCGATGGCGGCCGTGATCCTGGGATGGGCATGGCCGTGCAGGGTGACCCACCAGGACGACACCAGGTCCAGGTATTCCCTGCCGTCCTCGGCAAAGAGGACGGCGCCCCGGGCCTCGCGGATGGGAATGGGATCGGGCGCCGTCCGGGCCTGGGTGAAGGGATGCCAGACGTGGCGCTTGTCCAGGGCCACCAGGTCCTTGGCGCGGCTCATGGGGACCCACCTTGCAGGGCGCCGGCGAGTGCCGACGCCATGGCGGCGACGGCGCCCCCGTCCAGGGGCTCCAGGGGCGCCAGTTCGAGAAGCACGGGCACCCCGCCGAAGGACCGGATGGCGTCGGCGTTGGCGGCATTCGGCTCCCCGTTCATGACCACGCCGAGGACCGGAATGTCCCGGGCTTTCAGGGCCTCCAGGCTGAGCAGGGTATGGTTGATGGTGCCCAGGCCGCTCAGCGCCACGAGCACGCATGGCAGCCCCAGCCGCGAGATCAAATCGGCCATGGTGTGCCGATCGTTGAGGGGAACCAACAGCCCGCCCGCCCCTTCCACCACCAAGGCGCGGTCCGTCCCGGGGAGCGCGAAGTCCGCGAGATCGATGGCCGCGCCTTCCAGCCGTGCCGCCTCATGGGGCGACAGCGGGGCCTCGTAAACATGGGCCGGGGGGTGCGCCCGGCCGGGCCCGAGGGCCGCCAGCCGGGTGACGGTATCGGTGTCGGAATCTTCCAGGCACCCCGTCTGCACCGGCTTCCAGTAATCGCCACCCAGCGCCGAGACGAGACCGGCGGCGACCACGGTCTTGCCCACTCCCGTGCCGGTGCCGGTCACGAAGACGCCGCCGGCCCGTTCGATGGCGCGGGCTGGTGTGGGCATGGGCTCTCCTTTCTGAACAGGCCGTAGGCGACGCGGTAGGTGATGGTCACCGGATCGCGGAGGCGGCGCAAGACTTTCAGCAAATTCACGTTGGGGAGCGGCGGGCTCCCGGGGGCGGGCGTTTGGGCGCCGATGGTCTTGAGGTGGGAGGCAAAGGCGTGGGCCGATGAGTAGGCGAGGGCGGTTTCTTCTTCTTCCAGGGTCTCGACGGCGCCCATTCCCCGCCACCATTGCGCCAGCTCCCGGGCTCTGGGGAAGGCCGGGGAGGCCGCGCTCAGGCCGAAGGTCCGGTAGGCGTCCAGCCATTCGCGGAAGGTCCCTTCGCTCAAGGTGGAGAAGGCGAGGAGCCCGCCCGGCCCGAGTCGGCGGCCCAAGGCCCGGACCGCCCCCGCCGGGTCCTCGAACCAGGGCAGGACGAGGCTGGCGCAGATCAGGTCGAAGGGTCCCCGGACCGCCGGCCTTTCCCCGTCCATGACCGCGAAGGCCGTCCCGGGCGGCGCGCTCGGAGATTCCCGGCAACGGGCCACCATGGGCCAGGAGATGTCGGTGACCAGCCAGCGGGCGCCGGGCAACCTCTCGCTCAGGGAGCGGGTCAGGAAGCCGGTGCCGCAGCCGATTTCCAGGACCCGCGGCCGGGGGGGCAGGGCCGAGCACGCGATCTTCCCCGCCAGGCGGCCGGCGACCAGGCGCTGAAAGCCGGCGGCGTCCTCGTAACCGGGGGATGCGGCGGCGAATGACAGGGCCACCCGCGATTTGTGGGCCCGGGCCGTCATAGGCACTCCCTGATCCTGTCCGCGCACCATCGGGGGTGCGTGATGGGCAACAGGTGCCCGCCGCCGTGCCAGTGGATGGGGTGGCCGGCGAAACCGCCGGCCGTCATGGCGTCGGGCACGATGGGATCGTTCCTGCCCGCCAGCGCCTGGACCTTTTCCCCGTCCATGGCCGCCCGCCCGTCCCAGCGCAACAGCCAGTGCAGGCCGTCGCGCAGCCTGTCGGGATTCAGGTCGTCCGGAGGCTCGCCGCCGCCGCACAGGGCGAGGAAGTCCCGGACCACGGCCCCTGGGTCCCGGTCCATGCCGGCGATCATGCCCTCGACCGTCCGCGCCGGGACGCCCGGGGCGAAGCCGTCTCCTTCCGTGAAACGGGGAAAGCCGTTGATGGCGATCAGCTTGGTCCAGACGAAGGGCCGCTCATGCAACAGCCAGAGGAAACCCAGCGAATGCCCGATGGCGACCAGGGGCTCTTCGAGCCTTGGAATCCGCGGGCCGCGCCCCCGGAAGCCCAAGTCGATGGCGGCGCTGGGCAGGCCGTCGAGTTCCGCCAGCAATGGGTCCCAGAAGCCGGCATCGAAGGCCCAGCCATGGACGAAGACCAGGGTCACGGGGCTATCTCCGGGATCAGGGCGAGGAGCGCCTGGATGTCCTCGTCCGTGTGGGCCGAGGTCATGGCAAAACGGAGTCTGCTGGTCCCCTCGGCGACCGTGGGCGGGCGGATGGCGACGCCGAGGATGCCGTGCTCTTCCAGGAGGCGGCTGGCGGCCAAGGCCGCATCGGCCGAGCCGATGACGGCGGGCACGATCTGGGTGCTCGATCCCCCCGCCGATATCCCCGCCCGCTCCAGGGCCCGGCGCAGGGTGTCGGCGTGGGCGTGCAGGCGCGCCCTTTCGGCGTCCATCCCGGGCACCAAGTCCAGCGCCGCGTCCATGGCGCCCATGACCCCGGGCGGCAAGGCCGTCGAATAGATGAAGCCGGCCGAGCGGTTGACCAGATAGTCCCTCATCGGGGCCGAACACGCGATGTAGGCGCCGAAACAGCCCAAAGCCTTGCTGAAGGTCCCCATGACCAGGTCGATGCGGCCGGGCACGTGGCCGCTGAGTCCCATGCCCTTGGGCCCGAGCACGCCGGTGGCGTGGGCCTCGTCGACGTAGAGGAAGGCGCCGTGACGGTCCGCGAGATCGCAAAGCGCCGCCAGGTCGGCCCGGTCCCCGTCCATGCTGAACACCGATTCGGTGATGATGAAGGGCCTGGATCGCGGACCCGAGTGCTTCTTGAGCAGGGAGTCCAGGTGATCCAGATCGTTGTGGCGGAAACGGATCTGGCGCGTGCCCCGGCAGCCGTGGTGGAGGCTGGCGTGGATCAGCCGGTCGGTGAATATCCTGGGCTCACCCCCAATCATCCCCTTGTCCAGAAGGGCCGGCAGGACGGCGGCGTTGGCCTGATAACCCGAATTGAAGATAAGCGCGGCCTCCGTCCCCTTCAGGCGGGCCAGCTTCTCCTCCACCGCCTGGTAGATGTCGAGGGTGCCGGTGACCAGGCGCGAGGCCCCCGATCCGGCGCCCCACCTTTCGGTCCATTCCACGGCCCTCTGGATAAGCTCGGGATGGTGGGCCAGGTCCAGGTAATCGTTGGAGGAGAAATTTACCAGCCGCCGCCCGCCGCGAGTGATGCGGGCGGCGCTTTCAGGCGCCCCGGGCGTCATCGTCCGGTAGCCGCCTCGGCGCTTCAATTCCTGCAGATAGGGTACCAGTCGATCATCCAGACGGGCCATGGCCTCGCCTCAGTCGTAGACGTCGGGAAACTTCTTCTTCACCTCGGCGGCAAGTTCCGGCGACGTCTGGGCGACCTTGGGGAAGGTCTCCAGGCGCTCGAAAGGAATGCAGGCGTCAATCACGACCCGGGAGTTGTAGAGCTCGTCGCCGGTGACCATGGGGTCCAGCCTGGACGACCAGCACCGGGTCAAATGCGTGATGTCCCGGGAGGGATCGCTGCGCATTCCCATGGCCCAGATGACGTCGTGGATGTCGCTGGGGTCGATGTCGTCGTCGACCACGATCATGTAGCGGCCCACGTAGCCCGTGGGATTGACCTGGGAGGCGACCAGCCCGACCTGGTTCGCGTGGCCGAAATAGCGCTGCTTGATGGAAACGACGATGAAGGTGCGCCCGGCGCCCGCCTGGTGGCACCACACCCCCTTGACGTCGGGGATGCCGGCGCCCTGAAGTGAATCCATGAGCCCGGCCGAGCGGATGAAGCAGCGCTCGAACAGGTGCGAATGGGGCGGCTTCTGGCTGGCGGCGCAGGTCAGGATCGGGTCCGTGCGGTAGTAGACCCGCTTGATCCTGATCAGGGGTTCTTCATTGGCGACGCCCGAGTAATAGCCGGTCCATTCGCCGAAGGGGCCTTCCATCACGGTCTCGTCGGGGCTGACCTCCCCTTCGAGCACGATCTCGGAATTGACGGGGATGGGCAGGCCCGTCACCTCGCCCTCGAAGCACTCGATGGGGGCGCCGGCGAGACCGCCCGCCCAGTCGAGCTCGGGCACGGTGTCGGACAGCGTATAGCGCGCCGCCAGGAAGCAGGCCGGGTCGATGCCGACCACGATCGCCATGGGACAGGGCTTGCCCGCCGCCAGGTACTTGTCGCGGTGGATGCGTCCCTGCTTGCCGCTGGAGATGTAGGAGCCGGCGATGTTCCTGTCCATCACCTGGACCCGGTAGGTCCCCATGTTGATGCGTCCGTCGTCGGGATCGCGGGTGATGACGCCGCAGGCGGTGCCGATGTAGCGCCCGCCGTCGTCCTCGTGGTGGATGGGGACGGGGAACTTGAGCAGGTCCACGTCGCCGTCCCGGTCGATGTTTTCGAGAACCGGCCCGCCGTTCACCATGCGCGGCGGCACCGGGCTATGGTCCTTCATCTTCTCGCGGTAGGCGTTCAGCATGACCATGCGGTCGCCCGCCAGGTCGGGGTCCATGCCCAGGGTCAGGGCGAGGCGGAGCGGCGAGCCCATCATGCCGTACATGCAGCGCATGCCTTTCGGATAATCGGGGATGTCGTCGAAGAGCAACAGGGGGGACTTCTCCACCTTCTCCCGGTAGAGGACTTCGGTGACGGCGCCGAGTTCCTTGTCCCAGTGGGCGCCGTGGACGGTTTTCAACTCGCCCCCCGCTTCGACGGCGGCGAGGAATTCCCTGAGGTCGGTTTGTATCATCGCCGGAACTCCTTCTAGAGTAATTCCATTCAAATGGAATTACTCTAGATTCTGCCTCTGGCCGCTCAAGGCCTGAGCAGGCTTATCGCATGTTTCCACGTACGCGGAATATGCTCTTGCCCGCTCATGGGCTAACCCGTCACGTTTCGAACAGCAGGCCTCTGTATACCTCGTATCGGAGCAGCCATTCGAAGACAACCCACATCAAGCCGGTGATGGCGGCGGCCGCCAGCGCGCTTTGACGCACCGGCTTGCGTCCCTGGACCATCATGAAGGCCAGGACATAGATCGGTATGGCGACGAAGAAACCCAACACGATCACCCCGGCGACGAACCCGACCATCCACAGAATGGCGGCCGCCTGGCGGCCCACGGGATGATCCCCCTCATCCACGCCCGCGTCCAGCGCCCGTCCCGAAAGCAGCTGGGCGAGCAGGTGCCCCCACCGGGTGTCGGTGTGGGTGAGCACGTCGAGGGCGGCCAGGGCAAGGGCCAGCCAACCCACCAGCACCGGCACGGCGCGGGGACTAGGGTCATAGGTGCCGGCCCAGGCGAGAAAGCCGATGCTTATGCCGAGAAAGGCCAGCGCCGGCGCCATGCCTTTCCAGAAGGACGCCGGTAGCTGCATCAATCCGCCCCCCCTTCCGCCCGGCGGGCGGCGAGCAGGAAGCGGATCACGGGGAAGGCGAAGCAGGCGAGAAGGAAGACGAACAAGGCGAGCGAGAGCCCGCGGGTGAAGAATATGGTCCAGTCCCCGTCGGCCATGTTGAGGGACTGGTGGAAACTCCTTTCGGCCAGTTCGCCAAGCACCAGCGCGATGACCAGGGTAATGCGCGGATAGCTGAAGCGCACCATGAGATAGCCGAGCACGCCAAAGGCCAGAGACAGGATCACGTCCTCGATGCTGCTGTGCAGGGCGTAAACGCCGACCAGGGCAATCGATACCACCGCCGGAACCAGGATGTGAATATCGACCAGGGTGATCAGCGCCAGATGCCGGGCCAGGGCGAATCCGATCATGGATGACATGATGCAAGACGCGGTCACGGCGAGGATCAGGCTGAAGATGATGCCCTGATTCTCGATCAGCAGCATCGGCCCCGGCTCGATGCCGTGCAGGATCAGGACGCCGAGGAAGATCGCCGTCTCGGCGCTGCCGGGAATGCCGAACGCCAGGGTGGGGATGAGGGAGCCACCGTCCTTGGCGTTGTTGGCCGATTCGGGCGCGATCACGCCCTGGATGTTTCCTTTGCCGAAGCTCTCGGGATTCTTGGAAATCTGCACCGTGGCGGAATAGGCCACGAACGACGCCACCGTGCCGCCGACGCCCGGCAGGGCGCCGACGAAGGTGCCGATCAACGACCCGCGAAGCAGGATGGGCCAGTTGCGGAACACCGCCTTTACCCCGTCGAAGACGCCGGTCACGGCAAGGCCTTCGCTTTCGGTGGCGACGGTGCCGCCCCTGACGGTCAGGTTGATCATCTCGGTGATGGCGAAGATGCCGATCAGGGCCGGAACCAGGGGAATGCCGTCCCACAGGTATTCCGATCCGCCGGTGAACCTGATGCCGCCGCTGACGGCGTCGTAGCCGATGAAGGCCAGCATCAGGCCGAAGAGGGCGCTGATCAGGCCGCGCAGGAAGGCGTCCCCGGTCGAGGCCGCGATGGCGGCGAGGCCCAGCATGGCCAGCATGAAGAACTCGGGCGGCCCGAACAGAAGCACGAACTGCTTGGCGATGGGAATGAACAGCAACAGGGCGAAAATCCCGATCAGGCCGCCGAGGGACGACGCGGTCGCCGCCGCGCCGATGGCCAAGCCCGCCTTGCCCTGGCGCGCCAGGGGATAGCCGTCGAAGCAAGTGGCGGCGTTAAGCGCGATCCCGGGCGCGTTGATCAGGATGGCGGGGATGGAGCCCCCGAACGAGGTCGCCCCCATGACGCCGCCGATCAGGGTAATCGCCTCGTAGGGCTCCATGCCGAAGGTCAGCGGCATCAGGAGCGCGATCGCGGTGACGCCTCCGAGGCCGGGAACGGCGCCGAACAGGAAGCCGACGATGACGCCGAGACAGAGATAGAGTATCCCCTTGAACGTGAACAGCAGCGCGATGCCGGTTGCCAGGGATTCAAACACCGCTGGGATTACTCCGAAGAAATGCCCGGCGGAGGCCAGGGCCTCCGCCGGGATCTTACCGCCAGTCTACTACTGGCTCAGGATCGATTTGAATTTCAGGTAGAAGGCCAGGGTCTTGCCTATGCGGTCACCCGTCTCGCCGGCGCCGAGGGGGGCGAAGGGCCGCTTCTTGGCCTTTTCCTTCAATTCCGGATCGTTCATCGCCTTGACCATGGCGTCGGACAGGATCTTCACCACGTCCGCCGGAATGCCGGGAGGTCCGCCGACCAGCCGTTCCAGGGCCAGGGTCTCGAACTCCGGGTACCCCGCTTCGCGCGCCGTGGGCACGCCTTTCATGGAGCTCTTTTTCCCGAAAGTCATGATAGCCCGGATGTCGCCCGACTGGACGAACTTGCCGAACGAGGTCACCAGGCCGAAGGCCGCGTCGCCGTCGCCGCGAACGACGCCGAGCATGTATTGCTTCGAGCCTTTGTACCCGGTCAGGTGCTTGGCGTTGAGCTTCATCACCGAGGCGGCGATCCGGGTCACCACCGAGGCCGTCGAGCCGGGCCCGGTCTGGGGGAACTTGACCGAGTTCATCTTCTTGAGATCGTCCAGGGACTTGATGTTCGACTTGGCGGCCACGCCCAACATGTATTCGCCGATCGCCAGGCGCGTCAGCCAGGTCACCTTGCTCAGGTCATAGTTGACTTTGGTTCCGGTGATGGGGGGAATGGCGGCGCCCGGAATGTTGAACACGGAAATGGTGTAACCGTCCGGCTTGGCCTTATACAGCGTCGCCATGCCCTTGCGTCCGCCGGCGCCCGGAATGTTCTTGGGCACCACGTTGACCTTGTTGGGCAGGTATTTCTCCATGTACGGGATGATCATGCGTACCGCCCGGTCGAAGCCGCCGCCCGTGGTGTAGGGAATGATGAATGTAATGTTCTTTTCGGGGAAGCCGGCCGCTTGGGCGGGCTTGACCAGGCCGAGCGAGGAGGCCGCCAGAAAAGTCGACAATAGAATATACCTAAAAAGCATGGTGAGTCCTCTCGGTGAATCGATGATCCGTGGCGGTTGAGCCGCCTTTTTGTCGCGGCGTTCAGGCGTCGCCGCTTGGCAATTAAATACCATGAATGGCCCCTGCATCAAATTCAATACGGGCTTTCGCGAGACTCTTTAGCTTTAACTCGTCAACGATTTTGCTACGGCTATACTCGCCCCGGGAGTCTGGGCGGGTCCGAGACATAGGAGACAGGGGAGGCACCTTGGCATGGCAAGGGAACGGATCGGATTAATCGGGCCGGGCCGCATGGGCCTGGCCATGGTCAAGCACCTGATCGCGGCCCGATACGCGGTCACCGCCTACGACGTCGATGCCGATCGACTGGCCCTGGCCCGGGAAGCGGGCTACCCGCGGGTCTACAACTTCAACGACCTGGAGGACCTGGCCCGTCAGACCGGTCAACCCATCGCCATGCGCTGGTCGGGGCAGGACATTTCCGATGAAGCCACGGCCTTTCTGAAGTTGAATCTGGCCGGGAACTGGGCCGATTTTTCCGCCGCCGCCGCCCTGTTTGCCGTGCCGGGGCAGAACATGGTCTACGCCGACCGGGAAGGCAACATCGGTTGGCGGCCTTTTGTCCGGATTCCAATCCGTCAAGGTGGGGCGAGCCTGAGACTGCTGCCCGGCGCCAGCGGGAAGTACGACTGGCAGGGCTATCTGCCCTTCGAGGAGCTGCCCTACCTCTACAACCCTCCCGAAGGATATATCGCCACCGCCAACAATCCGACGTTCGATGATGCCTTTCCCACTTACATCTCGGCCTACTGGGAGCAGCCCTTCCGGGTAGACCAGCGTCAAAAAATGCGACAACACGCCAAGCAGCATCACCAGGACGGCGGCGCCCAAGGCGCAGGCCCAATGGGGCGAGCGGGCCTTGACGCGCATGAAAGTGTAGATGAACGTCGCCACG
>JADFTO010000053.1 GCA_022560215.1 Pseudomonadota bacterium
CTCAGCGACCCTCGGCAAAACACTTTCATTCCCCCATTCGCTTTTACGTTTGACCAATTCTATCGGTAGGGAGTGCTGAGCGGGTGGCCAATCGCTATGACCCCCCATTACCGGCATGAGCCAGGGCCATGAATTCGGCCCGGACGGTCGGGTCTTCCAGGAAGGAGCCGACCAGGGTGCTGGTGGTCATCAGGCTGGAGTGGTTTACTCCCCGCAATTCCATGCAGAGATGATGGGCCTTGATGATCACGCCGATGCCTTGGGGGTGCAGATTTTCCAGCAGAAATTTGGTGATCTCGTTGGTGAGTCTTTCCTGTATCTGTGGCTTTCGCGAGAAATGATTCACGACGCGGGACAGCTTGGAAAGTCCAACCAGATGCCGGTCGGGAATATAAGCCACGGTGGCATGTCCGACAAACGGGAGCAGGTGATGGGCGCAGATCGATTTGACCGGGATGTCCTGCAGAACGATCATGCTGGGTTCCTGGCCCTCTTCCACGGGAAAGACCCGGATGCGAAACTCGGGGTCGCGCAACCCGGAGCAGAGTTCGTCGTGCCAGGCGCGGGCAATGCGTTGGGGACTGTCGCGTAAGTGAGGATCGTTCAGGTCCACGCCCAGCCCGGATAGTACGAGCCGGAATCCTTCCTCGATTTTCTCAAATTCCATATTCCCGATCCTAAATTACGGGTGGCCCGGCTGCGGTGGATCGCCCATTAGCGGGAACAAGTGGAGCAATCGATTATTGTCGCGGACGGTGTGCTGCGCGGCCGGTTCGACCGCTTCCGCAGCACACCCGGTGCGCAATATCCTGATGAACGGCGCCATTGGCCGGGGCCCGCGCGATCACGTAGCCACCTGGGTGTAGAGCGCCTCGGCGACGGGTTCGATGTCGAGTTGCAGCACTTCGTTGAAGCGGTTGAAAAATTCGCACATGCCGATCCGTACCGTTAGTTCCACCACTTGCTGATCGGAGAAGGCCTGCTGCAGGGCCTGAAAGACGCTGTCGTCAACCCGCCCTTTGCGCGTATTCATCTGTTCGGCGTAGGCCAGCACGGTCTGCTCGGTCTCGTCGAACAGACCGTCATCACGCCAGGTCCCTTCCTCGATGGCTTGCAGTTGCTCCCGGCTCACGCCGTTGGAAAGCGCTGGCGGCGTGTGATGCACCACGCAATAGTTGCAGCGGTTGAGGTTGGAGACCAGCAGAATCGCCATCTCCAGGTATTTCTTCGGAACAACGCTTTGGAAGTAATAGGCGTGCAGCAGACCGTATATGGCCTTCGCTATCGCCGGATGATGGGCCAGAGCCCGGAACTGGTTCATGAACCTTTCCAGCCCCATCTCCTCCACACCATCGAAGATGTCCTGCACCGAAGAATCGACGCCGCTTGCCTTGGTCAACAATTCCAGTCTGGCCATACTTTTTTTCTCCGGTTGATCTGCCTTAGTTTAATCCGGCCTTGCGCAATGCCTCAAGATGATGATCCCGATCCGAGTCGTATTGATAGGGGAGTCCTTCGACGTAAGCGGGTGCGGAAAAGCGTGCATCCTTTTCGCGCACCGCGGCGAAGATATCCCCACCAAAATCCTTCACCCTTTCAGGGTAGCGCGGGTTATAGGGCGCAAAACGAAGATCCGACCGCTCGGACAGGATAATCTGGCAAGTATCGCTAACCCCGAGAATGCCTTGAAGCACCACAATCGCCTGCTCGTCGACGCTGTCGAGCAGCGCGTCGGCGGCGCGGAACAGAGTCACCTCGTCGAAGGGGCGGCCGATCAGTTGGAGCCCCAGCGGCAGGCCGTCGCCCGACAGCCCCGCCGGCACGGATATGGCGGGCAGGCCGGCCAGGCTGGCCGGTCCGGTGAATACGTCGTTCAGGTACATGGCGATGGGGTCGTCCATCTTCTCGCCGATGGCAAACGCCGCGCTGGGCGCCGTCGGCGTCAGGATCACGTCCACGTCGCCAAAGGCGTCGCGGAAGTCGGCGGCAATCAACGTCCGCACCTTCTGCGCCTTGATGTAATAGGCGTCGTAGTAGCCGGCGCTGAGTACGTAGGTGCCGATCAGGACGCGGCGGCGGACCTCCGCGCCGAAGCCCTGCCCGCGGGTGTTTTCGTACATCTCATCCAGGGTCCGGCCCGGCACCCGGAGGCCGTAGCGCACCCCGTCGTAGCGGGCCAGGTTGGATGAAGCCTCCGCCGGGGCGACGATGTAGTAGGCGGGCAGCGCGTATCGGGTGTGGGGCAGCGACACCGGGACGGATTCGGCGCCCGCCTCCTCCAGCCAGGCCACGCCCCGGTCCCACAAGGATTCGATCTCGCCGGCCATGCCCTCGATCCGGTATTCATCGGGGATGCCGACGCGCAAGCCCCGGACGTCGCCGCTCAGCGCCTGGGCGAAGTCGGGGGTTTCCACCGGGGCCGAGGTGGAATCCTTAGGGTCGTGCCCGGCCATGGCGGTGAGCATGACGGCGGCGTCGCCGACGCTGCGCGTCAGGGGGCCGGCCTGATCCAGGCTGGAGGCGAAGGCGACGATGCCCCAGCGCGAACAGCGCCCGTATGTGGGCTTGAGCCCGACGATGCCGCAAAAGGACGCCGGCTGGCGTATGGAGCCGCCCGTGTCGGTGCCGATGGCGCCAAGCGCCAGGCGGGCGGCGACCGCGGCGGCCGATCCGCCCGAGGAACCGCCCGGCACCAGGTCCTTGTCCCCCTTGCCCCGCCACGGGTTCTTCACCGGGCCGAAATAGCTGGTCATGTTGGACGACCCCATGGCGAATTCGTCCAGGTTGGTCTTCCCCAGCATGACCGCGCCTGCCTCGAGGAGCTTGCCGGTGACGGTGGATTCGTAAGTCGGCGTGAAGCCCTCGAGGATACGGGAGCCCGCCGTGGTGGCCACGCCCTCGGTGCAGAACAGGTCCTTGACGGCGATGGGGATGCCGTCCATGGGGCCGATGGCGGCGCCCTTGGCGCGGCGCTTGTCCGAGTCCCGGGCGCGCGCCAGGGCCAGCTCCGGGGTCTCGGCGAGGAAGGCGTTGAGCCCGCGCTTGTCCTCCATGGCGGTAATGTGGGCCCGGGTCAGTTCCTGCGACGAGAAGTCCCCTTTATCAAGACCCCGGGCGGCTTCCGTGATGGTCTGCTCGGTGAGGCCGGCCGTCATTCGACCACCTTGGGCACCGTGTAGAACCCTTTCTCATGCTCGGGCGCGTTGGCCAGCACGTCGTCCCTGAGACCGCCGTCGGTCACCTCGTCGGCGCGCCGGGGCAAGGTCAGCTCGGCGACGCTGGTCATGGGCTCGACACCGCTGGTGTCCACCTCGTCCAGTTGTTCGACCCAGCCGATGATGGCGCCGATCTCGTCCGCCAGCAGCTCGAGCTCGCCGTCGGCCACCTCGATGCGGGCGAGATGGGCGATGCGCTTGACGGTTTCGGTGTCCATGGGTCAGTCCGGGATGCTCTAGGCGAGCCGCGGGGCCGGCGGAAGGTAACACCGGTTACTCGTGAACCGCAAGGATCACTGGCTGGACCTGGCCAGGGTCTCCCAGACCTTGTCGTTCCAGGCGCCAGGGGCCATTTCCACGGCGGCGGCAAGGGCTTCCTCGACGGACATGGCGGGCTTTTCCTTCACCCTGGGAGGACGCATGTAATTCTTCATGGAGACGCTGTCGAACACCACCAGGTCGCTGCCGCGCCGGTACATGAGGATGGTGGAGAATATCTCGTCGTAGCCGTCTTCGATTTCCAGCACGTCGATGCTGATCTGGTAGACCTGCTTCTCGGTGACCTGATAGGGCGCCTCGGTGATGAACATGAAGGCGGGGAAGCTGATCTCCTTGCCCCGGCGGTTGCAGTCGTAGGTGATTTCGTAATCGGAAATATCGAAGTCTCCGCCCTGCGCCTGGTTCTTGCCCTCGAAGTGGACGGCATAATCGCAGCTCAGGCCGCCGCCGAAGGACACCTTGCCCTTGAGGTCCGCATCAAGGGTGCCGTCGATCAAGGGCACCAAGACCGGGGCGTAGACGAATCCCAGGTTCTTGCCGCCCTTCGAGACGGCCAGCCAGGCGGCGTCCTTGGGCCTGCCCACGGCCTGGACCCGCTCGCCCTTGCTCAACCGGTTGATCTCGTCGCTTTTGGTCCTGGGCTGGGCGCGCACGCGGACGTTCCTGGAAACCAGGTAGGTCCCAGAGACGGGCGTCATGGGCTGGGTGAATACCACCGGCGCCGCGATTACGATCCGCAACAGGGGCGCATAGACGAACCCCAGTTCCTTGCCGTCCTTGGTCAAGGCCAGCCAGACGCCGTCCTTGGACCGGCCCGCGGCCTGGACGCGCTCGCCCTTCTTGAGGCCGCCGACGCGCTTGCCCGAGGTCGCGGGCTTGGCGCGGACGTTGACGTCATTGAGGGCCTTGTATGTCCCCGCATGGGGGATCACGGGCGTCCCCATGAACGTTTCCTGGGCCGGCGCCGGGGACGCCGCGAGCAAGGCCGAGGCCATGACCATGATGCCGAAGGCTATCCCCGGCCTCCGGCCCCCCGGCAAGCCGCGCCCGCCGGGCGCCTTCGCGATGGGTCTGGCCTGAGTCCTCATGAGATCGCCGTCACTCGGTCAAGGGTCAAGAATAACAGTGGGTTAGGGCGTATGATAGCCAACCCGCGCCCTTCCCTCCACCGCCTTTTTATTTAAGGCGGCCATGATCAGGCGCGGGCTCGACTTGATCCCCGCCCAAGGTCTACGTTTGGCCCCGCGTACTTAATGAAAGGAATTGCATGGCCGTCGTCGATTGGCGGGAATTGAAGGCGGAACTGAGAATCCTGGGCCTCGATGTCGGAACCAAGACCATCGGGCTGGCCCTTTCCGACGCCACCCGGATCGTGGCCACCCCCCTTCGCACCATAAAGCGCACCAAATTCGCGGCTGACGCGGGGTGCCTTCGTGCCGTCATCGGCGAGATGGGCGTGGACGCCCTGGTGATCGGCCTGCCCCTGTCCATGGACGGAACCGAGGGCCCCCGCTGCCAGTCGGTGCGCCAGTTCGCCGCCAACCTGCTGGAGACCATCGACTTGCCTGTCGCCTTCTGGGACGAGCGCCTGTCCACGGCGGCGGTGGAGCGCATGCTGATCCGGGAAGCGGACATGCCGCGCAAGCGCCGGGCCCAGGTGGTGGACAAGGCGGCCGCCGCCTACATCCTGCAAGGGGCGCTGGACGCCATGAATCGCCAGGGATGAACGTCCCATGACGCACATCCTCTCCGCCCTGGCGCCGGTGTTCCTGCTCATCGGCCTCGGCTTCGCGCTGAAAAGCCTGAAACTGGTGCCCGACGCCTTCTGGGCGCCGGCCGAGAGGCTGACCTTTTACCTCTTCTTCCCGGCGCTGCTGGTGGCCAACATCGCCGGGGCCGGGAGCATCGGGGCCGAGGCCTTGCCCATGGCGGCGGCGCTGGTCGTCGGCGTCGTCATCGTCGCCGGGACGGTTAGCGTTCTTCGCCCCCGCCTGGGACTGGACGGGCCGGGCTTCACGTCGGTGTTCCAGGGCAGCTTTCGCCCCAACACCTACGTCGGCATCGCGGCGGCCTACGCGCTCTTCGGCGAGGCGGGACTGGCCCTGATGGCCATCGCCGTGGTCGCCGTGGTTCCCTTGGTCAACCTGCTCGCCGTTTTTGCCCTGGTGCGCCATGGCGCCCCCCCGGGCCAGGCGTTCCGGTGGCGCCAGGCCATCCTGCCGGCGGCCACGAATCCGATCATCCTCGCCTGCCTGATTGGCGTCGGGCTGAACCTGGGCGACGTCGGCCTGCCCCGCCTCCTGGCCCCCTTGCTGGATATCCTCGGACAGGCGGCCCTGCCCGTCGGGCTGATGGCGGTGGGGGCGGGGCTTGATCTCGCCGCCGCCCGGGAACACGGGCGCTACGTCGCCATGACCACGGTGATCAAGCTCGGGGTCCTGCCGCTGGCCACCCTGATCCTGTGCAAGGCATTCGGAGTCGACGGGCAGGCCGCCACCATTTCGGTGATGTACGCCTCGCTGCCCGGTTCCGCCACCTCTTATGTCATGGCCCGCCAGATGGGGGGGGATTCCCCCCTGATGGCCGGCATCATCACCGCCACCACGATCGCCGCCATGGCCGCCCTTCCCGCCTGGGTCCTGGCCGTCGGCTAGAGAAAATCCCGAGTGGATCGATCCGATCCGCGACGACGTATTTGCGAAAAAACAACAAGATAGAGCATTCCCGCCGATTCCGAACAAACCTGAAATGCTCTAGGATATCAGGAGTCGTAGCCCAGCAGCTTGAGCAACTCGCCCGCGTGGCGCCGGAAGGCGGCCAGGGCCTTGTCCTCGAAACGCCCGCGCCACATGCCGGGATCCTCGCCGGGCGGGGCGCTGGCGGCGCCGGCCTCCAGGCATAGGGAAATTTCTTTTTCGCCCTCGTCGAGGCGGAGAAACCGGAACAGGTCGAGGATCACGGGTTCGGGCTCGTTCTGCAGGTCCTCGCTGAAGACCTCCAGGAAGCGTTCCGGGTTGTCCCGGCCGAAGGCATGGGCCTTGGCCACGGAATCGGACCAGGTCTTGGCGAAGGAATCGACGAAACTTTCGAACGTGGGATGCTGTTTGGCGAACCCGTCCGGGTTGACGCGCCTGTTGAAGTCCCAGACGGAAATCGCCTCGTCCCGCCCGTCGCGGACGACATGGACGAACCGGGAGCGGGGCACCACGCGGGCCAGCAGGTCCAGGTGCATGACGTGTTCGGGTGTCTTGTCGCCGATGCAGCGGACGGATGCCGAGCCCGCCCAGCGGCTGAGACTGAGCCCGATGGCCTGGGCCAGGATGAATTCCAGCTCCCCGTGGGTAAAACCGTTGGCGGCTTCCTCGATCCCGGCGGCGCGGCGCCGGGCCGTCCCCCGCCGGGCATGCCGGTTGTAGAGTTCCATGGAACGGCCCAGCAAGGGGTACAGGCCATCGGCGAAATGGCCCTCGCCCTTGCAGCACACGTCCGGGTGGGCGTCCAATGCGCGTTGAATCCAGGCCGTTCCCGGCTTGGTCCAGCCGGTGATGAAGAACACCTCCTTGTCGAATACACGGCCGAGCCGATCCAGCATCCGCGGGTAATCCACCATCTTCCCGGCAACCCCGTAACGTTCATTCAAGGGAAGGGCACTGTAGCCGATGGCGCGAGCACGGCAAAGTGCCCCCCCTCATCGGCTAGGGCGCCATTTTGCATATGCTAATAATCCGGAAATCCCGGGCGGCGGACCGTCGCTTCGGGCTGATCCAAGAGCACTATCGGGCGAGTTGGGACCTCTTAGACCGGCAGGCCCGCTCTTGCCATCGGCGCAAGCTGGGCTATAGTGCCGCTTTATGACCGCCGGGGACCTTCCCTTTCCTCATCGCCATCTTCTGGGCATCGAAGGCCTGTTGCCGGAAGAGATTTCCCTTCTCCTGGACCGCTCCGAGACCTATGTGGAGCAGAACCGCCAGGCCGACAAGAAGAAGTCGGTCCTACGCGGACGCACCATCATCAACCTGTTCTTCGAGGCCTCCACCCGCACCCGCATCTCGTTCGAACTGGCGGGCAAGCGGCTCGGCGGGGACGTGATCAACATCTCGGTCGCCTTCAGCTCCATCAAGAAGGGCGAGACCCTGATCGACACGGCGATGACCCTCAACGCCATGCACCCGGACGTCCTGGTGGTGCGCCACCCCGATTCCGGGGCCGTCAAGCTGCTCTCCGAGAAGGTCAACTGCGCCGTCATCAACGGCGGCGACGGCAGCCACGAACACCCGACCCAGGCGCTGCTCGACGCCCTCACCATCCGTCGCCGCAAGGGCAGGATCTCGGGGCTCCTGGTGGCCATATGTGGCGACATCCTGCATTCCCGGGTGGCCCGCTCCAACATCCATCTGCTCAACACCATGGGGGCGCGGGTGCGCCTGATCGCGCCCCGCACCCTGATCCCGGAGGACGTCGAGCGGCTGGGAGTCGAGGTCTTCCACGACATGAATAAAGGGCTCGCGGACTGCGACATCGTCATGATGCTGCGCCTGCAAAGCGAGCGCATGCGCGGAAGCTTCTTCCCCTCCATCCGCGAATACTTCCGTTTCTTCGGCCTCGATTACGAAAAACTCGCCAACGCCAAGGACGACGCCCTGATCCTGCATCCCGGCCCCATGAACCGGGGCGTCGAGATCGACTCCGTGGTCGCCGACGACTTCGGCCGCAGCGCCATCGGCGAGCAGGTGGAGATGGGGGTGGCGGTGCGCATGGCCTGCCTGGAGATCCTCACCCGCAACCTGACGGAACAGGAACGGAGGAACCTGTGACGTCGGCACCGGAGAGCACGGACCGGGTGGCCTACGTCAACGCCCGTCTGCTGGACCCGGAGACGGGACTGGACACCACGGGCGCGCTCTTGACGGAAGGAGAGGTCATCGCCGACTTCGGCCCGGACCTCTTCGCCGAAGGGGCGCCCGAGGGCGTCCGCGTCCACGATTGCGGCGGCTTGATCCTCAGCCCGGGGCTGGTGGATATCCGGGTGCAGCTGCGCGAACCGGGAGAGGAACACAAAGGCACCCTGGCTTCCGCCGGGCAGTCGGCGGTGGCGGGCGGGGTCACGTCCATGGTCTGCCTGCCCAACACCAAGCCGGTGATCGACGACATGTCGGTGGTCGAGTTCATCGCCCGGCGGGCGCGCCTGCTCGGGCTCGCCAAGGTCTACACCTACGGCGCCGTGACCAAGGGCCTGGAAGGCCGGGAGCTGGCCGAAATGGGGATGCTGGCCGAAGCCGGCGCGCTCGCCTTCACCGACGGCATCCACGCGGTGGCCGACGCCCAGGTGATGCGCCGGGCGCTCGCCTACGCCGGCACTTTCGATCTCCTGGTCGTCCAACACCCGGAGGAACCCAGCCTGGCCGCGGACGGCGACATGAACGCCGGCGAGACGGCGACCCGGCTGGGCCTGACCGGGATTCCCGCAGAGGCCGAGGTCATCATGGTCGAACGGGACATCCGGCTGGCGGCGCTCACCAGGGGACGGATTCATTTCGCCCATGTCTCCACCGCCGCCGCCGTCGAGGCGGTGCGCCGGGCCAAGAGGGACGGCCTCGACGTCACCTGCGACACAGCACCCCCCTATTTCGCCCTCAACGAGACGGCCGTCGGCGATTACAGGACGTTTGCCAAGCTCTCGCCGCCGTTGCGTGACGAATCCGACCGCCAGGCCGTGGTCGAGGGCCTGGCGGACGGCACCATCGACGCCATCGCCTCGGACCACGCTCCCCAGGACGAGGACGCCAAGCGCCAGCCCTTCGCCCAGGCCGCCTTCGGCGGCATCGGGCTGGAGACCCTTCTGCCCGTGTCGCTGGAACTCTGGCACAACGGGCACATGGAGCTGATCGACACCATGAGGCTGCTCACGACTGCTTCGCCCGCCGCGGCCCCGGTTCCGACGACGGCCCCGGCTGCCGCTTCGCCGACATGGACGGTGACGGTAGTGTCGATCTTCATGACTTCGCCGATTTCCAAATACTGTTCATGGACCCCGGCCAGGCACCATGACCGGCGGACGATGCCAAAGAAGGAAAAGAAGAGCCCCCGCCTCACGTCCCCTGCCCACGACATCCGTTCCATCCCATCCGACAGTTCCGATGATCCGCACTCGTTTACGTAGTGCCAACGAATTACCAGTATCCAGAAGTACGTCACGGGTTGCAAGGGGACTGTATAGGCGCCACCTATGTAGCCTATACGCGCCGCGTGAAACTAGTGGGTGGCTCACCCGTCGGTGAATTTCATCGCCCATTATGGCGGCGTCTTCATGACGGAAATGTCTTTTTCGCTGGCCTTCGCGTCTTCGGTGTGGTAGAATAAGGTGCAGGGTATTGTTTTCTGAGCATTGCCGACTGCTGGCGCTTCAACAAAGAGCGGGGTGATCATCCAATGCGAACGGTCTTCGCCATGTCGGCGGTTCTTGCCGTCGCGGTCAGCGCGCGGGGAGGTCTTTTCCTCGGAGTTTAACGCCCCTCCCACCGAAGAGGGCTGGGAACTCGTCGCGCCGCCCTGCGGGGTGTCCGCCGCCATCGAGAACGGTCAGTACGTTCAACGGCTCGATCCCGAAGGCTGCCCGGCGCCACCGGACGGGGCACAGGAGACGTACGCCCGGTCGACTGGATCCTTCCATGGCGCGGCAGGGCAGTTCATCGAGTTCCGCGTACAGACCAGCGGCGACGGGTCTGGAGGCTGCAATCAAGGCCCGATTCAGGTCAAACTGAGCCTCTTTGGGCAGAACTTTTGGTGGATCGTCGTGACCCGCAACTCGGCGGCCTTCAGGTTCGTCACGGTCACCCCCTCCCTTCCCTTTTTTTTCCCGCCCGGCGCTGCCCATACCGTCCGGCTGGAATTGGAATGGCCCCTGGACGCGGCCCAACCAATCTTTCGGTTTTTCGTGGATGACGTGTTCCTCTTGAACGGGTCGGTTTGGTCGTCATGGAACGATTTTACGTTGCTCGAGTGGTCTGGGACATCGTGCCAAACGCCCATCGAAAATCGCTGGGGGTACATTCGCTACGGGGACATACCTATCGACGGCAGCGGCGACTTCGACGGCGACGGGCAAGTCGACGGCCGGGATTATTACTTCTTTGAGGATTGCTTCTCCCGCCGCAACCCCGGGCAGGACGACGGCCGCGGCTGCCGCTTCGCCGATATGAACGGCGATACAGCCGTAGACCTGCGCGACTTCGCTGATTTTCAACTGCTGTTCCTGGACCCCGGCTAGGCGCTTCGGCGACGGATAGACTAGCTCTTACGTTTCTTGGCGCGGCATAAATGGCGAGCGAGGTTGCGCGGCGCGGACTGGGGCGTTGGTCCGGAAGATAGGGTCATTTCCTAAAAAGAGGCGAGGTCATGAAGAAACAATCTGTTCGAGAGCGCGGTGCGGATTCGCCTCGACGGCGTCGAGAAGCGCTTGCGGCATGCGGAGGCTTGGTGTTCATCGGAGCGTGGTGGTGGCGGCGGCGCCGGCGGTCGCGGAGATTCCCTGGCGCTCCGGTCATACCACAACGCGCAACTTATCAACCGACGAAATCCGCACCGCGATCAGCGAACTGGCCGCACGCCCGGAGGCGCGGCACATCGTCGTACAGTTCGCTCAGCCTCTCGAAGAACCGCAAAAGGCGGCACTGGCGCAGGCCGGCTTGAACCTGCTGGGTTACCTAAGCCATAACGCATTCTTCGCGTCACTTGCCGATCACGGCCTCGATCCGGACGGCGGCGCGCAAACACGAACGGTGATCGACGTTCGACCGATCGCCCGGGCGTGGAAGCTGCACCCCGCGATTATCGCAAACGATTACGCGCAGTACGCGGTGGATACTCGCTAAAGTGCGGCACGTCGATGGCGGCGCCTACGGTCACCGGTATCTGCGCCCTCATACTCCAAGACTATCGCGTCCAGTTTCCAACCCAGGCGGACCCGAGCAACGCCACACTCAAGGCACTGCTGGCTCACAACGCCAAGGACAAGGGGAACCCGGGACCGGACTATCAGTTCGGCTACGGCATGGTGAAAGGGCAAGCGACGATCGACTTCATGCGCAGCGGCAATTTCGACGAGGACCAGGTGAGCCAAGGGGGCGTCGTGATCTACGAAGCGATCGTGACGGCCACCGACACGGAACTGAAAGTCACTTTGGCTTGGGATGACGTACCGGGAACGCCGAATGTCAATCCCTCATTGGTCAACGACCTGGATCTGGTGGTCATCAGCCCGTCGTCCGTGCAAGCATTTCCCTGGCGGTTGGATGCTTTCAACCCATCGGCACGGGCCACGCAGGCTCAGGCCAACCACGTGGACATCATTGAACAGGTCGCGGTCGAAGCGCCCGAGGCGGGCACGTGGACGATATTTGTGCATGGCTTCAATGTGCCCCAAGGACCACAGTCGTTCTCCATTTGCGTCAGCCCCGGCATTTTGTCGTCCGGCGTAACCATCAGCCTGCCCGACGGCGTACCAGAGGCGATCGAACCGGGCGTTTCGACACCGGTGACGGTTGAGATCCTCGCCGTTGGTGAGAGCGTCGTGGGAGGAACGGAAACATTGCACCATCGGTACGGCGGCGGCGCGTTCCAATCGTCTCCCCTCACGGCGTTGGGCGGCGGCTTTTTCGAGGGCACGCTGTCACCGACAAGCTGTGCCGCTACCCCCGAGTTTTATTTCAGCGCAACCGGCACAGTGAGCGGTGCGGTGACGTTGCCGGCAAACGCCCCAACCGATGTTTTTTCGTCGTTAGTTGGGGAGATCACGGTCATACTCGACGACGATCTGGAAACCGATCAGGGATGGGGTGTCGGCGCGGGTAGCGACACGGCGACGGGCGGCATCTAGATTTGCATCGACTCGAATGGTACGGAGGCGCAGCCGGAGGACGATCATACGGCCTAGCCGGGCGTCACTTGCTTCGTTACGGGACAAGGCTCTGTGGGAGGCCCCCTGGAAGAAAACGACGTCGACGGCGGCGCGACCACGTTGTTCACGCCGACGATGGATCTATCAGCGTTCGATGATGCGACCGTCAGTTACTATCGCTGGTTTTCCAACAGCACCGGAAACGAGACCAACACAGACATCCTCACCGTGGAGATCTCCGACGACGCCGGCATAACCTGGACTACTGTGGAGGTTGTGGCGACGCCAGGGACGGAGGTTGTAGGCGGT
>JADFTO010000054.1 GCA_022560215.1 Pseudomonadota bacterium
CGACAAAATATATAACCAAGCCGATAGATATTCGCGCTCTTCTCGGCGAGATCCGAGTACTGACCAAGACCGATTAAGACCAAAGGGCGTTGAGCTTGTTAAATCGCCCTTTGGCAAGCGCGACCGCGCGCTGGCGCTTATGCCTGAGAGCCTGCTCAGGCAATGAACGCCCAGCGGTCCTTCTTAAGGGCCGCTGGTATAATCGGAGAGCCGCGGAGGGAATGCAGTTCCCTCGGCGGTGAAATGTAGGTACGATTTCCATGGATCTGGAGGTTATCCGGGGAATGTCGGTTTAAACTTTTTTTCCCAAATCCAGATCGTCGATTTTGGTCAATGAAAAGCCCGGAAAGGGCTTGAAAAATCAAAAACTCAAGACAGGAGGAGAAGATGACATCTCTTTTCAGAAAAGCTTTCCCCATTGCGCTGGGGGCCTTGACGGCGCTTGGTATTTTGAGCGCGGTGGCCACCCCGGCGGTGGCCGAAGGCGAGCGGTTCGTCCTGATCAGCCATGCCCCGGATTCCGATTCCTGGTGGAACACGATCAAGAACGCCATCAAGATCGCGGGCGATCAGATGAACGTGAAGGTCGAGTACCGCAATCCGCCGACCGGCGATCTGGCGGACATGGCGCGCATCGTTCAGCAGGCGGCGGCCTCCAATCCCGACGGCATTATCGTCACCATCGCCGATTTCGACGTTCTTTCCGGCCCGGTGAGAAACGCGGTGGACAAGGGCATTCCGGTGATCACCATCAATTCCGGCACTCATGAACAATCGGAAAAGCTGGGCGCCCTGTTGCATGTCGGCCAGCCTGAATACGACGCCGGTTTCGGCGCCGGCAAACGGGCCAAGGCGAAGGGGGTCAAAAAATTCGTTTGCGTCAATCACTACATCACCAACCCGGCTTCGGTCGAACGCTGCAAGGGCTATGCCGACGCCCTGGGCGTGGATCTCGGCTCCCAGATGATCGATTCAGGCCAGGATCCCTCGGAAATCAAGAACAGGGTCATTGCCTACCTGCGGGCCAATCCCGACACCAACGGCATTCTGACCTTGGGCCCGACCTCGGCCCACCCGACCCTGGCGGCGCTGAAGGAAATCGGCCGCTCCGGCGACATCCACTTCGGCACCTTCGACCTGTCGGGTGAGATCGCCAAGGCCATCAAATCGGACGTGATCGCCTTCGCCATCGATCAGCAGCCTTTTCTGCAAGGCTATTTGCCGGTGATTATCCTCACCAACCTGGCCCGTTACGGTGTCGTTCCATCCGGTCACATCAATTCGGGTCCCGGCTTCGTGGTCAAAAATAATATCGCTCTTGTCGAAAAATACGCCGGCGAATACCGTTAAATCACTCAATCGAGGCGGAAAGGGTATTTCGGAACCTTTTCCGCCTTTTTTCTTTTGAATTTGGGAGGATTCCATGACCAGCGATGTGAAAACGCCGGGCGCCCCCCCTGAAGACGAGCGTGTGAAGGAAATATCGCGATTCCGCAAGGCGATGATCGGCCCGGAGCTGGGGGCGATTGCCGGTACGATCCTTGTTTTCATGTTTTTTTTCGCCGTTGCGCGCGATACCGGCATGTTCTCGCCCGAAGGGGTGATGACGTGGACCACGGTTTCCGCCCAATTCATCATTATCGCCGTCGGCGCCTGCCTGTTGATGATCGCCGGCGAGTTCGATCTGTCCGTCGGCTCGATGATTGGCTTTGCCGGCATTGTCATCGCCATCACCTCGGTCAGTTGGGGCTGGCCGGTCTGGCTGAGCATCATCACGGCCTTCATCCTGGCCATGTCGATCGGCGCGCTGAACGGCTACCTGGTCATCAAGACGGGACTGCCCTCGTTCATCGTGACCCTGGCTTTCCTTTACATCCTGCGCGGATTGACCATCTTCGGCGCCATTTTCACCACCCGCAAGACCATCATCGGCGGCGTGCGCGAAGCGGCCGAGGGCGACTGGCTGGCGCCATTGTTCGGCGGCACGATCTTCACCGGGCTGTTCCAGTGGCTGGCCGATATCGGCCTTCTTGATACCTTTTCCCGGGGCAGCCGGGTGGGGCAGCCCATCGTCGAGGGCATACCGATGCTCATCGTCTGGGCCCTGGCGCTGATCGTTTTCGGCCATATCCTGCTCACCCGGACCAAGTTCGGCAACTGGATCTACGCCTCCGGCGGCGATGCCCAGGCGGCCCGCTACGTGGGCGTGCCGGTCAATCGGGTGAAGATCCTGATGTTCATGTTCACCGCTTTCTGCGCCACCGTCTTCGCCACCAGCCAGGTGATGGAATTCGGCTCGGCGGCCGCCGACCGGGGCCTGCTGAAGGAATTCGAGGCCATCATCTCGGTGGTCATCGGTGGCGCCCTGCTGACCGGCGGCTATGGTTCGGTGATTGGCGCGGCGCTCGGCGCCCTGATCTTCGGCGTCGTGCAGCAGGGCCTGTTCTTCGCCGGCGTCGAGAGTTCGCTGTTCCGGGTCTTCCTGGGCATCATCCTGCTATTGGCGGTGATCCTGAACACCTACATCCGCCGAATGATTACGGGGGAGCGCTGAGATGAGTTCACCATTGATCGAGATGCGCGACATCGAGAAGCACTTCGGCAGCGTCATCGCGCTGGGCGGTGTTTCGCTTACCGTGAACGCCGGCGAGGTCCATTGTCTGCTCGGCGACAACGGCGCCGGCAAGTCGACCTTCATCAAGACCATGTCCGGCGTCCACAAGCCAAATGCCGGCGAGATGTACATGGAGGGCGAAAAGGTCGTCTTCGACAGCGCCCGTGACGCCATCGACCGGGGCATCGCCACGGTCTACCAGGACTTGGCGATGATTCCGCTGATGTCGGTAACCCGCAACTTCTTCATGGGCCGCGAGCCGACGAAGAAGTTCGGACCCTTCACGTTCATCGACTTCAAGGAAGCCCATCGTGTGACCAAGGAAGAGATGATGAAAATCGGCATCGACGTGCGCGATCCCAACCAGGCGGTCGGCACCCTGTCAGGCGGCGAGCGCCAGACGGTGGCCATTGCGCGCGCCGTTCATACCGGCGCCAAGCTGCTGATTCTGGACGAGCCGACCTCGGCGCTGGGCGTGCGCCAGACCGCGATGGTCCTTAAATACGTGAACATGGTCCGCGAAAAGGGCTTGGGCGTTGTTTTCATCACCCACAACGTGCGTCACGCCATGGCCGTCGGTGACCGTTTTACGGTGCTCAACCGGGGCCAGACCCTGGGCACGGCGGTGCGCGGCGAGATCACTCAGGACGAACTTCAGAACTTGATGGCCGGCGGCCAGGAACTGTCGGATCTGACTGACGAATTGGGGGAATCCGTGTGATGGCTCGCCGTTGGGGACGTCACGGGCCATGGGCCCGGACGCCCCAAGGTGTCAGACGGCGTGACGCTGGGCGAGATCGTGGATCTGCCAGCGGGCGATCCCGAGGTCGTCGAGTTCACGGGTGGAGAGGCCTTCCAGGGCCGCGATGGTCGCGTGGATAGACTTCCAACGACGGTATCTGGCGAAGAGTTCACGGAACAACATGGCCGCTACTCCTTTATTGACGCCTGTTTTTTATGCAGGCCAAGTTGAGTGGGTAAAGATTGCGATCGAAACCTAGTCCCGATGCGCGGGTCGGAGAAGCAGGTTTTTCACATGTCTGATCTGATCTTTTTGCAGCCCAACATGGGTATGCAAAATTCCGCCTCGGCGTGGGAGAATCAACTTTTAGATAAGCGCAAGCTTTTGGATACTTCGATGCAATGGCCCGGGCATCGATTGGCTTCACGCCTGCGTCGGTTGGTTCATAGGGGAAGAGGAGGGTTGGAGCGCTATCCGGCTAGGGGGGGTCAGTCCGCGCCTTCCCGCCGCCCCATGACCGACCGCCCCAGGGCTTCCAGGGAGGCGCGGAGCCCGGGGTCGTCGACGGACATCAAGCATTTTTCCAGGGCCTGCTCCTCGGTGGCGTTCAGGGGTCGGACGCGGGGCGGGGACGGCTTCTCCCTTGGCGGAAGGGGGCCCTGAATCATTTTGAGGTCGGCGACGGCGCGGTATCCGATATAACCGTTGACCCGTTCGATCAGCAGGGGTTGCAGGTGTTGCAATTCGATGGCCAGGCTGCCGCTGTCGATGCGCAGATACAGCGTCCCCCCCGTTCTTTCGCCCTTCGGGTAGACGATCCTTTCCGGCGCCGAGTGGGCGGCGAGCACGGGACCGATGATGTCCGGCCACTGGTTGACGATGGCGGCGCTGGAAAGACCCCTCTTTCCGAACGCCGGCTTGGTAATCCTGGCCACCGCGTCGGCCAACGCCTTGGGTCCGCGCACCCCCCCGGACATCCGGTGACCTTTCCCGTATCCGCTCACGCCTATAGTGTATGATCACGAACGTGCTGGAACAACCGGTGAGAACGGCCGCTCTTGAAGCTCCAAGCGTTTGCCGCTTGCTGGACTGGTACGACCGCCACCGCCGCGACCTGCCGTGGCGGGCGGCGCCGGGGGAGACCCCCGACCCCTACGTGGTTTGGCTGAGCGAGATCATCCTGCAGCAGACCACGGTGAGCACGGCCAAACCCTACTTCGAGTCCTTGCTGGCTCTTTGGCCGCGGGTCGAAGACCTGGCGGCCGCCGATCCGGACCGGGTGCTGCATGCTTGGCAGGGGCTCGGCTACTATGCGCGGGCACGCAACCTGCTGAAGTGTGCCCGCATCGTGTCTGAGGACCTGGGAGGCCGCTTCCCGGACAACGAACGGGAATTGCAGAGGCTTCCCGGCATCGGTCCCTATACCGCCGCCGCCATTGCATCCATCGCCTTCGGGCAAAAGACGGTGCCGGTTGATGGAAACGTCGTCCGTGTCCTGGCCCGCCTGTATGCGCTAGGCGAGCCCCTGCCCGGCGCCCGGCGCCGCATCGAAGGACTGGCCCGGGGCCTGGCGTCTTCCGTCAGGCCCGGCGACTTCGCCCAGGCCTTGATGGACCTCGGCGCCGGCGTGTGCACCCCGCGGAAGCCCGCCTGCGGCGCCTGTCCCTGGCGATCGGCCTGTGCCGGCAGGTGCGCGCCCGAAGCCTATCCGGTCAAGGGCCGGACCAGGACCAAACCGACCCGCCGGGGCGTGGCCTTCTGGGCCGAGGACGGGAACGGGGCCGTCCTGTTGCGCAAAAGGGCCGAGGAGGGACTCCTCGGCGGCATGATGGAATTTCCCTCGACCGACTGGCGCCAGGCCCCGTGGACGGACCGCCAGGCCCGCGCCTTCGCCCCCGTGCCCGCGGCTTGGCGGCGGTTGCCCGGCGTGGTCCGCCATACGTTCACCCATTTTCACCTGGAACTCGCCGTTCTGGCCGGGAAAGCGGGCGCATCCTGCGGCGAGGGAGGCCCGCCCGACGGCATATGGTGTTCCGTCGAGCGATTCCCGGAGCACCCCCTGCCGACGCTCATGAAAAAGGTGGCGGCGCACGCCCTCAAGCACCTGAATGAACGGGAGTGAGGCGTCCCTTTAGTCCATCCCGGTGGACCCGCCCGCCCCTCGGCGTCGCCGGCCAAGGGTTTGCATCGGCAGGGTTATTCCAAAGGGCGTTGAGCTTGACTCATCGCCCTTTGGCAAGCGCGACCGCGCGCCGGCGCTTATGCCTGAGAGCCTGCTCAGGCAATGAACGCCCAGCGGTCCTTCTTAAGGGCCGCTGGTATTATTCGTCGTAGGAGACCAGGGAACTGAAGGGGATGTCCAGTTTCGAGCGCCCCTCGAGAAAGGCGAGCTCTATGATGCAGGCGGCGCCGACCACGTCGGCGCCCGCGGTGCGGAACAGCTCGACGGAGGCGGCCATGGTGCCGCCGGTGGCCAGGAGGTCGTCCAGGATGACGATGCGCTGTCCCTCCTCGACGGCGTCATCCTGGATTTCGATGGTATCGGTGCCGTATTCCAGGGCGTACTCGTGTTCGATGATGGCGCCCGGGAGCTTGCCCTTCTTGCGCACCATGACGAAACCACAGCCCAGTTTCAGGGCCAAGGGGGCGGCCACCAGGAAGCCCCGTGATTCGATGCCCGCCAGGATGTCGGGCCGGAGCTGGCCGACGGCCTTGGCCATGCGTCCCATGGCCACCTGCCAGGCGTCTTCGTGGGCGAGAAGGGTGGAAATGTCGTAAAACATAATCCCCGGCTTGGGGAAATCGGGGATCGACCGGATGTAATCTTTTATGTCCATGGAGGCGTCAACCCTTTGGGGAAAAAGGATTCTCCCGATGTCGCGGGAGCCCGGGCGCCTATCCTACCGCCTCCGGCCGGCATGGGCAATTTTGATGCCCCGCTCAGGTTTCCTCATGTCCGTCACGCGGATTGCTCGGTGCTGGTGGTCCGCGAGTGAGCGGACCCCTCCGGTGACGGAAAAGGCGCCGCCGTTACCGGCGGCGCCCTTGGTTTGAAATGCTATCGGGCTACTTGACCGATTTCAGATAGGCGATGATGTTCGCCCGGTCACCGGACTTCTTCAGCTTGAACACCATGGACGACCTCTTGCCCGTGCGTTTCTTGCTGAAGGCCTTGGGATCTTTCAGGTATTCGTCGAGAAGGGCTTCATCCCAGGTCCAGTCGGCGCCTTTCAAGCCCTTGTACCTCTTGAAGTCTGTGGAACCGGCCATGCGCCCGACAACGCCGAATAGGTTGGGTCCGACCTTGTGCTTGCCGCCCTTTTTGGCGGTGTGGCATGCCTTGCACTTCTTGAACACCTTTGCGCCCTTTGCCGGGTCGCCGGCGGCGAGCGCCGATCCTCCCGCCAAGGCCACTGCCGCGGCGATGGCAAGGCACGTACCCTTCTTCATGAACCACATTTTTATGTAAACTCCTTAAAGCCGGTTTCGGTAAGGACATTATCGGCAGGTGGACGGAGGCTTGCAACCCTTACCGAACGCTCCCGACACGCCTTCCAGTCTCCACGTTCATGTAAGATGGCCGGGGAAGGAATCAATCCCTATACATATTTTAATATTTTGCCCGATATATCTTACGCGTCGAAACCCGGCTTGACATAGATCAAAGGACCTCCCGCCCCCACTCTGTATACCTGGAGAATACCTGGAGACGCCTTTTTGGCCCGTTGGCGCCGAAAGGGAAGGGGAGTGTTTGCCTGGAAAGGCCGGGAGTGCCGGATGGCAATGAACACCGAAACAGGGAGGAAGCACGCGGATGGAGAAACCCCTTACGAAACTCGAGGAGGATTTCGATTGCGTCGGCAGTTCCATCGGCCGTGTGGACGCCAGGCGGAAAGTGACCGGAAGAGCGGAGTATCTGGAAGACATCAAGCTCACCGGCATGCTCTACGGGAAGATGCTGCGCAGCACCCAAGCGCACGCGAGAATCATCAGCATCGACACTTCCGAGGCCGAAAAATTGCCGGGCGTCAAGGGAGTCGTGACCGGCGCCGACCTTGATTTTCTGCATGGCGAATCCCTTTCGGACGAGCCCTACCTGGCCCGGGGCAAGGTTCGTTATGTGGGAGAAGCGGTGGCCGGGGTGGCCGCGGAAGACGAGGCCACCGCTGATGCGGCCAGGGCCTTGGATCAAGGTCGAATACGAGCCCCTGCCCGCCGTATTCGATCTGCTGAAGGCGGCCGAGCCCGATTCTCCGAGGCTTCACGAAGACCTTCACACCTATGAAAAGGCTCCCGGCATCACTCCCCTCGCCGGGACCAACATATGCAATCATTTCCAACTCGAGCGCGGGGATATCGAGGCCGGTTTCGCGGCCTCGGACCATATCTTCGAAGACACCTTCACGACCCAGATGCAGCAACACTGCACCATCGAGCCCCACGGTTCGATCTGCATGGTCAGCGACGAGAACGAGGTCACCCTCTGGACCAACAACGATTCCCCCTATCGCTGCCGCAAGGAGCTGGCCACCGCCCTGAAACTGCCCCTCGGCGCCGTGGCCATCATTTCTCCGCCCACCATTGGCGGAAATTTCGGGGGCAAGGGCGGGCTGAAGGCGGAAGCCTGCGCGCTGGCCCTCGCATGGAAGGTGCGCAACCGGCCGATCCGGGTCATCTACACCCGCGACGAGGAGTTCATATCCCTGGGCAGGCATCCATCCGTCGTGCACATGAAAACCGGCGTCCGCAACGACGGAAAGATACTGGCGCGCCGGGTGGAGATGTTCCTGAACACCGGCGCCTACGCCGAGAAGGGGCCGACCGTACTCCGTTTCAGCGGCATTTCGGCGGCCGGGCCCTACAACATCCCGAACGTCAAGATCGATGCCTACTGCGTCTACACCAACCACCCCATCGCCGGCGCCATGCGCGGCTACGGCGGGCCGCAGGCCGCATGGGCCTATGAATCGCAGATGGACATCATCGCCCGCAAGCTGGGCATCGATCCGCTCGAGATCAGGGCGATGCAAATCTACGAAGACGGCGACGAGCACGTAACCGGGGAAACGCTCTACTCCGAAGGCATCAAGGAGTGCCTGACGATGACCGCCCAGGCGATGAACTGGCGGAAAAGGCCCAGCGTCAAGGACCGGGGAATCGGCATCGCCTGCATGGAAAGGGCGGTCAAGACGCCTTTCGGTTCGGCGGCCTTCGTCAAGATCAACGAGGACGGGACGGTCGACATCCTGGGCAGCGTGACCGAGGTCGGCCAGGGCTCGGAGACCATTCTCTGCCAGATCGTCGCCGAGGAACTGGGGGTGCCGATCGAGACGGTGAGGAAAGGGGCGCCGAACACGATGTTTACGCCGTTTGACGCCTCGACAACGTCGAGCCGCGCCACCTTTCACATGGGCAACGCGGTCCGGCTCGCCGCCGCCGACATCAAGGAACAACTCCTCGAACTGGCGGCCAGCTTGCTGCAAAGGGAGCCCGGCGAGCTCACCATCCGGAACAGCCGCATCACCGTCAAAGGCGACGAAAGCACGGGCCTTTCCATCGCCGAGGTCATGAAAAGCCACTACGGGCCGTCCGGGACGGTGCTGGGCAGGGGCTACTACATCCCCAAGATGCCCGAAGGCCCGGCCGAGTACTACACCCGGGCCATGATCTTCTGGCTGCTGGGCGCTTGCGGAGCCGAGGTCGAGGTCGACCGGCAGACGGGAGAGGTGAAGGTGCTCAAACTCTGGGGGGCTTACGACGTGGGCAAGGCGATCAACCCCATGAACTGCGAAGGCCAGATCCAGGGCGGCGCCTCCATGGGCCTTGGGTTCGCCCTCTCCGAAGAGCTTTCGTTCATAAACGGACAAGTCATGAATCCCTCGTTCCTGAGCTACAAGCTGCCCTCGGCATTGGATATGCCCGAGGTGGTGCCAATTCTGATCGAGAATCCCCATGCCGATGGCCCGTTCGGCGCCAAGGGCATGGGGGAAACCACGAACGTCGCGGTGCCGCCGGCGATCGCCAACGCCATCCATGACGCCGTCGGCGTGCGCATCAAGAATTTGCCCATAACGCCGGGCAAGATTCTGAAGGCGCTCAAGAAAAAAGAGAAGCTGGCCGGCAGGCCCGCCTCCTAGCCGTGAAAGGGCGAGATCATGACATTGCCTCAACTGGAAATTTCATATCCCGAAACGGTGGTTGACGCCTGCCGGCTGTTGGAAGCGGGGAGCGAGGCGACCCAGGCGATCGCGGGCGGAACCGACCTGCTCATGTCCCTCAAGGACGGGCAGAAGCAGCCCGACCTGATCGTCGATCTCTGGGGTGTCCCGGGCCTTTCCAGGATCGAATACGACCCCGGGAAGGGCTTGCAGATCGGGGCCCTTGTCACCCTCGGCCAGCTGATCAGAAACCGTGACGTATTGAGCCACTATCCAGTATTGGCCCAGGCCGCCGGCCAGGTGGGTTCGGTCCAGTTGCAGGGCATGGCCACCATCGGCGGCAACCTGTGCCAGGATTCATGCTGCGTCTATTTCAACCGGCCCGAGGAGGTGCGGCTGTCCCTGCCGCCGTGCCATAAGCTGGGCGGAAACACCTGCCACGTGGTTCCTTCCAGCGCCGATTGCTGGGCGCCCTACACCGGGGACTTGGCGCCGGTGCTGATGGCGCTCGGGGGCACGGTTACGGTTGCCGGCAGGAACGGCGAGAAGGTCCGGCCCATAGCCGAGATTTTCACCGGAGACGGGTCGCGGCCCGTGGACCTGGGGGCGGGCCGTTTGATCACCAAGATCATGTGCCCTTCCCCTGCGCGCCATTCCGGCGCCGTCTACTTCAAGCTCAGGCCGAGGGAGACCCTCGATTACGCCGTGGTCGGGGTCGCCGTGAGCCTGTCCCTGAATGCCGAGGACTCGAGGTGTGAAAACGCGGCGGTCATCCTCACCGGCGTCGGGAGGGCGCCGCTCGCCGTCGCCGAAGCCGAAGAGCTCAAGGGCCGGAAGGTCACGGCCGAGGCGATTGAACGGATCGCCAAGGCCGCGACCAAGCTCAGCCATCCGGTAAAGAGCGTCTCCGGTACGGAACCCGGATACCGCCGGAACATGGTGAAGGTTCACGTGGAACGGGGCCTGAGCGTGTCCCTTGAGGCCGCCATGGCTTCGATCGGAGACGGGACATGAACAAGTTTGACTTGAATGTAAACGGCGAGCGCCACACCGTGGAGGCGGCGCCCAACCGGACCTTGATGGAGGTCCTTCGGGACAATCTGGGCCTTACCGGCACCAAGAAGGGATGCGATATGGGGGCCTGCGGCGCCTGCACGGTCATCATGGACGGCGTCACCATCCTCAGCTGCATGACCCAGGCCGTCAGATGCCGGGACCGGGAGATCACGACGATCGAGGGATTGGCCGAAAAGGACCGGCTGCATCCCCTGCAGGAATCGGCGATCGAGCACGGGGCCGTGCAATGCGGATACTGCACGCCCGGCTGGCTGTTGTCCGCCAAGGTCCTGCTCGGCCAGAATCCCAAACCGACGCGCCACGAAGTCGCCACCGCGATTGCCGGAAATTTCTGCCGTTGCACCGGCTATCAGAAGATCATCGAGTCGATCCTGGCGGTGAGCGAAGGCGGGGAAAGGGCCCGATAATCGCCTGGGCCCGTCATCGGCGCTTCAATCCAAGGGTCCGAGACAGGCGCGAACGTGGAAAAGCACCTCGTGCTCGGAAAAGGGCTCCGTGATCGTGGCCACGGCGCCGAGGGAGCGACTCGTCTCAAGGCCGTCAAAGAAACCGGCCGCGCCTTCCCTCGATACCGCGATAACCTTCAGAAGCGGATACTTTCGCATCAGTTCCCGAAGGGGATTGCGCTCCCCGTTCCCGAGCCCGGCAAGGTCCGCGATGACCAGGTCCGCCGGGTCGCCGTCCTGCAGGCGCATGGCCTCTTCTCCGTCCGCCGCCTCGGCCACCTGGTAGCCATGGGGTTCCAGCATTTCCCGCAAGCCGAGCCGCCTGCCTTCGTCGACGACGAGAATCCTGGCCATGGCGAACTCTTTCCCATACCCGAACGGCGCCGGATATCATCGAACACCCGCCCCGCCGGGGCAAGGGCGGACGGGGGGGGATGCGAAGGGAAACGGTTGAAGTCCGGCGGCGCCCGGCTGCCAACCAACAGTTCGCGTAGATTATGGAATAATTTGTACGTTAATTCGACGTACAAATCCACTTGACATGTACGTCATATCGGCATACAGAATTTGTCACACGCTTACGGGGTAAGGGTAGCGGGAATTCACGGCGTCCTTCCTGGGATTAAAGTCATGACGGCTTTGACAAAGCTTGATTCAGAAACGCATAAGCGCGCTCAAAAGAAGGAACGGGTTAATTTCCGCGTCTCGCAGGAGGTGAAACATACGTTGGTGCGGGCGGCGGAAATTACCGGCCGCAGTCTTTCCGACTTTATTGCCGATAGCGCTTTCAACGCCGCCCTGCAGGCAATCGAGGGCGTGGAACGAATGCGTCTCGCGGATGAGGACCGGGCCGTGTTCATGGCGGCGCTCGCCAATCCTCCGGAGCCGAATGCCGCCTTGAAGTCCGCCGCCGCTTGGTACAAAGAACTTGCCGAGTGAATGATTGAAACGGCGCCTACCGTCGAGCCGCTCGATGATCATCATGACCGGGCGGCTTTTTCATGCGGTGTCGAGGCGCTGGATAGATACCTGCGCCAACAGGCCGGACAGGATCAGCGAAGAAACGTGGCGGCGGTTTTTGTGGCACTCGGCGAAAAACCGGGGCAGGTGGCGGGTTTCTATACTCTTAGCTCGTTCACGATCGAAGCAGACGAAATTCCAACGGAGATGGCAAAAAAACTCCCGCGCTATGGCGGGATACCCGCCGTGCTCATCGGCAGACTGGCCGTGCATTCGGATTTTCAAGGCCGACATTTAGGGAAATTCCTGTTGCTGGACGCGCTTGCGAAAGTCATCGAAGCCGGCAAAACGATCGCGGCCTGGGCCGTGGTTGTCGAGGCGAAGGATGAAAGCGCCGCCTCTTTTTATGAAAGATACGGCTTCCGGAAATTTCCAACCCATCCGCATCGGCTGTTTCTGCCGGTCGCTACGGCTAGTGGTAAGATTCTAACGCTTGGTACCGTTCAACAGGGGTGATATTCCAGGAAATCCCTAGATTCTTGTGGGACTCAAGCGTTGGGCGGCAACCACTAGGGACGGCGAAATCATTAACGCCGGACTATCGAGCCATGGGCGAACACCGACAGATCTGGCCGTCCCATCACTCAGGCATCGCCGCCGCCATCGACTACCTGGCCGGCAAC
>JADFTO010000249.1 GCA_022560215.1 Pseudomonadota bacterium
GGTTCCGCGGCAAGGGCCAGATGTGGCGGATGTGGACGTGGGCGACGTCGAGCCCTTCGGCCCGCAGGTTGCCCACCGCCCGGCTGATGGGCCCGTAGGTGGAGCCCCAGCCGACGACCGCCAGGGCGCCTTCGTCGTTGCCCGTATCGACCGTCTGGCCGGGGATGTCATCGGCGATGCCGTCTATCTTGGCCTTGCGGACCTCCGTCATCCTCTGGTGATTGACCGGGTCGTAGGAAATGTGGCCGGTGTTGTAGTCCTTCTCCAGCCCCCCGATGCGGTGCTCGAGTCCCGGCGTGCCCGGCAACGCCCATGCCCGGGCCAGGGTCTTGGCGTCGCGCTGGTTGAGTTTGAAATCCTCTTCCCGGCCGGTGGGAAAGGCCGCCGGAAACCGGGACAGGCGATCCACGTCGGGGATCAGCCACGGCTCCGAGGCATTGGTGATGTAACCGTCGGTGAGCACGATGACCGGCGTCATGTACTTGGTGGCCAGGCGCACCGCCTCGATGGCGACCTCGAAACAGTCGGACGGCGAGCGGGACGCGATCACGGCTATCGGGCTGTCCGCGTTGCGACCGAAGACGGCCTGGTACAGGTCCGATTGCTCGGTCTTGGTCGGCATGCCGGTGGACGGTCCGGCGCGCTGGGCGTTGACCACCACCAGGGGAAGCTCGACGCTGATGGCCAGCCCGATGGCCTCGGCCTTGAGGGACATGCCCGGGCCGGAGCTGGACGTGACCCCCAGCGATCCGGCGTAAGAGGCGCCGATGGCGGCGCAGACCGCCGCGATCTCGTCTTCGGCCTGGAAGGTGACCACGCCGAAATTCTTGAGGCCGGAAAGCATGTGCAGGAGCGGCGAGGCGGGGGTGATCGGATAGGAGCTGAACATGATCTTCAGCCCCGCCAGCTCGGCCCCGGCCAGGAGCCCCAAGGCCATGGCCTTGCCCCCCGTCACCGTGCGGTACAGGCCGGGCGCGAAGTCCGCCGGGCGGACCGTGTAGCCGGGAAGGCCGTCGAGAATCTCCACCGTCTCGCCGAAGGCGTGGCCGGCGTTGAGGGCGGCGATGTTGGCCTCCGCCATTTCCGGCTTGCCGGCGAACTTCTGTTTCAGCCAGTCGATGGTCGGCCGCCGTTTGCGGTCGTACATCCAGTAGAGAAGCCCGAGCGTCCAAAGGTTCCTGCAGCGCAGGGCCGCCTTTTTGTTGAGGCCGGATTTCTTCACCGCCTCCATGGTCAACTTGGTGATATCCAGCTTGATGACGCGGTAATCGCCCAGGCTGCCGTCGTCGATGGGATTGGTCTCGAAGCCGGCCTTATGCAGGGCTCGCTCGGTGAATGTGGCCGTGTCCAGGATGATCAGGCCGCCCTTCTTGATGTTGGAGAACTCGACCTTGAGGGCGGCGGGGTTCATGGCGACCAGGGCGTCGAGCTGATCGCCCGAGGTCTTGATTTCCCGGGCGCCGAAATTGATCTGGAAGGAGGACACCCCGAAGGTGGTGCCGGCGGGGGCGCGCACTTCGGCGGGAAAATCGGGGAAGGTCGCCAGGTTCTGTCCGGTAAAGGCCGTGGTCTGGGTGAACTGGCCGCCGACCAGCTGCATGCCGTCACCGGAATCTCCGGCGAACCGGACGACGGCCGATTCAAGCTCCTGGCGGGGAGGGCGCGTTCCGCCCGCCTCTAAAGACGTCACTGTTGACATGATTCTACGGACGGATGCCCCGTGAACTCATTACCCTCTCAGCCTTTCCGGTATCTCGGAACACCAATGATCGGCTGGGTATGAAATCGAACGCGCACAATATATAGAAAAAATTCCGCATGCCAACCCCATTATGAAATTCCTTCGCGGGGCGGCCGGGAGCGTTCCCGGCCCCTTAGAGTGCTACCCGGTAAATGGGGATTAATTTGATGGAATCAATTCCGGGCAGGCGCGGCGCGAAGCGCGCCTAGCCCCGACGCAAAATCATCCCGTTTGCCGAGGCGCGTGGGCCAAGGGCAGAGCCCGCCCAGCGGCTGAGGGGAACCCATAATCCTCCCCTTGATTCCCGTGCTGGTTAGACTATTTTAGCCCCGCCATGCCGATCGACCGACTCATAGCGGGCTTCAAGTCCTTCCGGGAAACCTACTACGAGGAACAGCCCGATTTCTATCGGTCCCTGGTGGAGAAGGGGCAGAAGCCCGACGTCATGGTCATAGCCTGCTCCGACAGCCGGGTGAACCCTTCCATCATCGCCAAGGCCGAGCCGGGCGAATTGTTCATCGTCCGCAACGTGGCCAACCTGGTGCCCCCCTATGAACCGGACAGCCACTACCACGGCACCAGCGCGGCCATCGAGTTCGCGGTGCGGGACCTCAACGTAGAGCACATCATCGTGCTCGGCCATTCCCATTGCGGCGGCATCCGTTGCCTCTGCGAGGGCCATGAGGACGCCAAGAACCGGGAGTTCATCGACGGCTGGATGTCTATCGTCGAACAGGCTCGCGACGATAGCCTGAAGGGCGAGGCCCAGCTCCGCAACGTGGAGCGGGAAGCGGTGAAGATCTCCCTGGACAACCTTCTAACCTTCCCCTGGGTGAAAAGGCGGGTCGAGAACGGGCGGCTGAAACTGCACGGCTGGTTGTTCGACTTGGAGGCCGGGGAACTCCTGGCTCACGAGGCCGGAGACAGCTGGAAGACAATGACCGGATAAGGTCGGAAGGAGATTTCACCCCTGAAGCCGGCATTCGAGTCCGCCCGGCGCTTATCGCGCCTCGAACAGGCCGCGCATGATGACGTTGCTGTTTCTACTATTTCTCTCTCCGCATGTATCGACTTATGAGGGCCACGGCGGCGGGCGACGCCCAATCGGCCGGGCCGATGAGCCGCCCCACCTCGCGGTTCTCGGTGTCCAGCAGCACCGTGGTCGGCAGCATGTCCTGGCCAAAGGCCAAGCCGAGCCGCCGCCGTTCATCCAAAAGCACGGGAAGGTGCTCGAGCTTGTGCAACGTGAGAAAGCGCCGGATGGCCGCCACCCCGCCCATATCCTGTGAGATGGCGAGAACGATGAATTTGTCGCCGCCAAGCTTCGCCTGCAACCGATCAAGCGTGGGCATCTCCATGATGCAGGCCGGACACCAAGTAGCCCAGAAGTTCACCAGCACCACCTTTCCCCGGTACTCGGACAGCGTGTGTCTTACGCCGTTGGCGTCGAAAAAGGGTGTTTCCGGAGCCTTTGTCGGCGGGTTCGCGTGGATAAACTTCTCCACATAACCCTCAAAAGACGACGCCGAGAGGACGTCCTTGGTGGACTGAAGAAAGAAGAGGGAGATCGTCACACAGACCACGAGCATCGAGGGGGCGAGCAGGTAGGTGCGCAGCGTCGAGGCCATGGTTGGGCCGTTCCCTGCCCCACTGCAACCGGTGGAGCCGGGTGCAAGGAGGAACGGGCGAAGCAGGCCTCTTCGGTCCAGCCTCGCCCTTCGCAGAAGAACGTTCACAGTCTTCCTAGGGATTCATCCTTCTTAGGGATTCATCGATATTCTTCTGGCAGGAAGAACAAAGAATCTTGCTCCTCGCTGACGCTTCCGTGGCACTCGGCGCCGAAATC
>JADFTO010000055.1 GCA_022560215.1 Pseudomonadota bacterium
CCGGTGTAGTTTGGGTGCACAAACGGATGGCGACTCCGGGGGCCGGCCTGGAAGGATGGTCCTTGCCCGGGGAGGAAAGGTCATGAGCCTGATTACCCGTCGACTTTCGGAATTCGTCGCCGCTGTCTCGTACGACGGCTTGCCCGCCGACGTCGCCGAGCGCACCAAGATTCTGATCATGGACCTCTTCGGCATCGCGCTCCGCGCCCGTCACGACGCGGCCTCGACGCCGAGCCTGCTGGCGGCGGTAGGCAAGCTCGGCCTGGGGCGCGGGTCGGCAAGCGTGATCGGCGATGAAGCGGGTTTCGCGCCGCCGGGCGCGGCGCTGCTCAACGGGGCCCTGGCCCATTCGCTCGACTTCGACGACACCCACGCGCGGGCCTCGATCCATCCGAGCGCGCCCATCGTGCCCGCGGCGCTGGCCGCGGCCGAGATGACCGGCGCCGGCGGACGCGACGTGATCGCCGGGGTCGTCGCCGGCTACGAGGTTCAAATTCGACTGAGCCTGGCCCTGGTGCCGAAGGACCATTACGTGCGGGGCTTTCACCCCTCGGCCACCTGCGGCGCGTTCGGGGCCGCCGCCGCCGCGGCCCGCGTGTTCGGACTGTCGGCGGAGCAAACGGCGGACGCCTTCGGCATCAGCCTGAGCCAGGCGGCGGGAACGGTGCAGTTCGTGGTCAACGGCTCCTGGACCAAGCTGTTCCAGGTGGGATACGCGGCGATGAACGGCCTGATCGCGGCCAGCCTGGCCAGGGAAGGGTTCATCGGCGCCGCCGAGCCCATCGAGGGCAAGGCCGGATTCCTGCGCTCCTATGCCCCGAATCCGATCCCGGAAATTGCGGTCGAGGGCCTGGGCGAGGTTTACGAAACCCTGGCGATCGCCGTCAAGCCCTACCCCTGCTGCCGTTACGGCCACGCCGCCATGGACGCCCTCATCGGGCTCCGCGCCGCCAACGACATCGAGCCCGGCGAGATCGAATCCGTGGAAATCGGCTTGCCGCGCACCGGCTGGAACATCATCGGCGACCCCGAGGAGGACAAGCATAACCCTAAGAGCGTGGTCGACGGCCAGTTCTCCATGCCCTTCCTCGCCGCCGTCGTGCTGCGCCAGGGCGGCATGGGCTGGGACGACTATGCCCGGCACCTGGACGATGCCGAGACCTTGGCGCTGTGCCGTCGGGTGGCTTGCGTGGTGGACGGGCAGGTGGAAGCGGAGTTCCCGGCCAAGATGAGCGGCCTGGCGCGGGTCCGCACGCGCCGCGGCAGCTTCGAGAAATTCGTCAAGATCGCCAAGGGAGAGCCCGAGGACTTCCCCACCGCCGACGAGCTCAGGGCCAAGTTCGAGGACCTGGTCGGCCCTTATCTCTCGCAGAATCGGATCGAGGCGCTCGCCGGGGCCCTGCTCTCGCTGGACGAGGCGCGGGATATCGGCGGGCTGCTGCGCCTTGCCCTCGCCGACGGCGTTCCCCCCCTCAAGGTGGCGGCGGGCGACGACTGATCGGGGCCGCCATGGGTACCGCCCGGGCGGGGACGCTCAGGTGCGCCCGGCCGCCACTTCCGGAAACAGTCCCGCCTTCATGACCTGGCCCGGCAGCGGCGCCGCGAAGAAGGTCTCGGCCCACTTCGCCACCCCGATCAGGGATTCCAGGTCAATTCCCGTCTCGTAACCCATGTTTCTGAGCATGTAGCAGAGGTCCTCGGTGGCAATGTTGCCCGTGGCCTCGGGCGCGAACGGGCAGCCGCCGATACCGCCCACGGACGAATCCAGGAGCCGAACGCCGGCGCCGAGGGCGGCGGCCGCGTTGGCAAACCCGGTGTTGCGGGTGTTGTGGAAATGGCAACCGATCTCGATTCCGTCGCCGAGAGCGTCGCCGACGGCCTGGACGCGCTCCACGACCTGGGTCGGCACCGCCGCGCCAATGGTGTCGGCGAGCCAGATCTCGGCGGCCCCGCCATCGGCCAGGCGACGGGCGATCGCAACCACCCGCTGCAGGGGCACCTCACCCTCGAAGGGGCAGCCGAAGGCGGCGCCGATGCCGGCCGCGAGCCTGAGCCCCGCGTCGGTGACCTTGTTGGCTATCGAGGCGAAGGCGGCGAGGGTTTCCTCGATGGTGGCGCCTTGATTGGTCCGGTTGAACTCTTCGCTCGCAACCACCACGTAGCGGACCTCGTCGACGCCGGCGCCGATGGCCCGCTCGGCGCCGCGGTCGTTGAGCGCCAGCCCGGCGAAGACGACGCCCTTGGGGCGCTTGATTCCCGCCATCACCGCTTCGGCGCCGGCCATCTGGGGAACGCGTTTCGGATTGACGAAACTCACCGCCTCGATGCGCTTGAGGCCGGCGTCGGCCAGGCGATCGATGAACTCGATCCGCTCGGCCACGCTCCACAGGCGTTTTTCGCTCTGCAGGCCGTCGCGAGGGCCAACCTCGCAAATCCCGATCTCGTTCAGGCCACTAGATGATTCCATCGTTTTCGAGCGCCGCCAGCTCGTCGTCGCCGAGTCCCAGCATGCCGCCGTAGATCTCGCGGTTGTGGGTGCCGGGCTCCGCTGGGCCGAGCCAGGCGATGTCGCCTTCCACTTCCGACAGCTTGGGCACGATGCCGGGCACGGCGACGTCGCCAAGATGCGGATCGTCGAAGCGCCGGATCATGCCGCGGGCCAGGAACTGCGGGTCCCGGGCGATGTCGGCTATGGAGTTGATGGGGCTGCAGACGACGCCGTGTTCGTTGAGCAACGTATCCAGTTCCCGCGCCGTCTTGGTCTTGGTCCACTCGGCGACCAGGCGGTCGATCTCGGCGGCGTTGTCGCCGCGCGACTTGTGGTTCTGGAAGCGCGGCTCCTGGGCCAGTTCCGGACGCCCCATGGCCGCGCACAGCCGCCGGAACATGGGATCCAGGTTGGCGGCGACGACCACCCACTTGCCGTCGCTGGTGGGATAGATGTTCGATGGCGCGACATGGGCAAGCCCGGTGCCGCTGGGCTCGCGGACGACGCCGAGCGTATCGTACTCGAGAAGGGCGCTCTCCATCATGGCGAAGCAGGATTCGGAGATGGCCGCGTCGACCACCTGGCCCTTGCCGCCGCCGAGCGCGTCGCGCCAGTACAGCGCCATCAACAGGCCCTGCACCGCGAACATGCCGGTCAACGTGTCGCCGAGCGAGATGCCGCATCGCGGCGGCGGTTGGCCGGGATAGCCGTTGATGTATCTGAGGCCGCCCATGGCCTCGCCGGCGCTGGCGAAACCCGGACGGTCGGTGTAGGGGCCGGTCTGCCCATAGCCCGACACCCGGACGATGATCAGCCGTGGATTGATCCGGTGCAACGCCTCGCATCCGAGCCCCCATTTCTCGAGCCTGCCGGGTTTGAAATTCTCGATCAACAAGTCGACCTTGGCGACCAGCCGGCGGATCAGATCCTGGCCTTGAGGTTCACGCAGATTGGCGGTCACCGATTTCTTGTTGCGGGCCAGCACCGGCCACCAAAGCGAGCGGTTACGATAGCGGTGGTGCCCCCAGTCGCGCATGGAGTCGCCCCTGCCCGGACTCTCCACCTTGATGACCTCGGCGCCGAAATCGGCGATGCGGGAACCAACGAAGGGGCCGGCCAGCAACTGGCCCATCTCGATGCCGCGCAGGCCAGCCAGCGGCCCCTTGAGGCGCGGGTCTCTCTCGTCCGGGGGCACGGTCATCGCTTTCCTCCACGACTGGCGGCTCCCCGCGCCGGCTACTTCCCGGCGGCGGGGACCTTGCCGGGCGCCGTCCCCTGGGGACGCTCGCGGTACCGGTTGCGCAAGGCGTCCCATTCGTCGGCACCGAAAATCCGGAACCTCTCGCGCACCGACATGTCATTCGGGGGCACCGGATGGACGCGGCTGGTCTTCAGCTCGTCCAGCATTCCCTCGCAGGCACCGATCGCGCCGACCAGCAGGAGACTGGGCAGGATGGCAATTTTGTAGCCCATCCTTTCCGCCGCATCGAGGCTCACGTCCGGACTCTTGCCGCCGCGTACGATGTTGAGAAGGCAGGGTCCGCCGACCAGTCCGGGCACCGCTTCCATCTCGTCCATGGTCTCGGGCGCCTCCACGAAGGCGGCGTCGGCGCCGGCCTCCAGTGCCGCGTTGGCGCGGCGGATCGCCTCGTCGAAGCCGATTACCGCGCGGGCATCGGTCCTGGCGATGATCAGGAAGTCGGAATCGGTGCGCGCCTCGGCGGCGGCGCGGATCTTGGCCAGAAAGTCATCCAGGGGGACGACTTCCTTGTCGTCCAGATGCCCGCATTTCTTGGGAAACGTCTGATCCTCGACGTGAAGGGCGGCGACGCCCCGGCGCACGTATTCGCGGACGGTCCGAACCATGTTCAACTCGTTGCCGAAGCCGGTGTCGGCGTCGGCGATGACCGGAAGATCGACGGCGGCGGCGATGCGCCCGGCGTTGTCGGCCATCTCGCTCATCGTGGCCAGGCCGTAATCGGGGTAGCCGAGGCTGGCCGCAGTGCCCGAGCCGGTCATGTAAACGGCCGGGAACCCGGCCCGCTCGATGAGTCTGGCGGTGATGCAATCGTAGGCTCCCGGGGCCACGACCATCCCATCTTGTCGCAACATCCGAGGCAGCGAATTCGCTTGGCGCATGACAGTTCTCCCGGCGAGCGGTGATCGTATGCCGGGCCACTCCGGTATTGCAACATTGACTCGCCATGACAAGGTTAACAATGGAACATGACGCCATGACCTTGGCTGTCGAGACCGCACCGAAACGTTCCGCCCCGGGGATGAGCGCATGGGCATGACGCTTGCCGAGAAGATCATCGCCGCCGCCGCCGGCCGGGACTCCGTCAGCCCGGGCGAGATCGTCACCTGCAGGGTTGATCTTGCGATGATCCACGATTCCGGCGGCCCCCGCCGCGTCAAGCCGATTCTCGAGAGACTGGGCGCCAAGGTGTGGGACCCGCTGAAGGTGGTGGTGGTATCCGACCACTACGTGCCCGCGGTGGACGCCGAAAGCGCCGCCATCCTCGACCTCACGCGCAAGTGGGTGAGCGAAAACGGGATCGGCGATTTCTACGACATGCAGGGCATCTGCCACGTTGTCCTGGCCGAGCACGGTCACCTGAGACCCGGCATGTTCGTGGTCGGCGGCGACAGCCACTCAGCCACCGGTAGCGCCTTCGGTTGCTTCATGTTCGGCATCGGCGCCACCGACATGGCCGGGGTGCTGGCCACTGGCGAAACCTGGATCAAGGTGCCGGGAACCATCTTGCTCGACTGGAAGGGGCGGCTGGGCCGTGGCGTCTCGGCCAAGGACATGATGCTGGCGATGTGCGCCCGGCTCGGTCTCGACGGCGGCGGATACCAAGTGGTGCAGTACGTGGGCGAGACGATCATGGCCCTGCCGATGGTCGAACGCATGACGCTCAGCAACATGGCCGTCGAGCTCGGCGCCCAGACGGGCCTTATCGCGCCCGACGGGATCACGGCCGCGTACATCGAGAAAGCCGGCGGCGACCCTGGAGACAGAGACGCTTGGCAAGCGGATCACGAGGCGGAATATCTGGCGACTCACGACTTCGAGGCCGGCGCGTTGGAGCCACAGGTGGCCGCTCCCGACAGCCCGGCCAATGCCGCGCCTGCGTCCGAGTACCGCTCCGTGTCCGTGGACCAGGCGTACATCGGCGCCTGCACCGGCGCCAAGCTCGCCGACCTGCACATGGCGGCCGAGGTGCTGAAAGGGCGACGGGTGGCGGCGGGCGTTCGGCTCTTGGTGGCGCCGGCCTCGGCCCGGGTCACCGCCGACGCCGCCGCCGATGGGACGCTGGCCACGTTGACCGCCGCCGGCGCCTTCCTGTTGCCGTCGGGCTGCGGCGCCTGCGCCGGCATGGGCGCGGGCGTGCTCGCCGAGAACGAAGTCTGCATCTCGTCGACGGCGCGCAACTTCAAGGGCCGCATGGGGGCGGCGACGTCCAAGGTCTATCTGGGATCACCCTACACCGTGGCGGCGGCGGCGGTAGCCGGGCGCATCGCGGATCCGCGCGAATTCCTGGACGGGGCCGGGTGATGGGCGAGCGGGGAGGCCGCGCCTGGCTGTTCGGCGACGACATCGACACCGATTCCCTGGCCCCCGGACTTTACATGAAGGGGCCTATCGAGGAACTGGCCAGACATTGCTTGGAGACCCTCGACCCCGGCTTCGCCGCCGGCGCCAGGCCCGGCGACGTGGTGGTGGGGGGCAGGAACTTCGGCATGGGGTCGTCGCGGGAGCAGGCGGCCGAGGCCTTGCGCCACCTCGGCATCGCCGCGGTGGTGGCGAAATCGTTCGCCGGCATCTTCTACCGCAACGCCCTCAACCTGGGCCTCCTCGCCGTCGTCTGTGCCGAGAGCGGGCGCATCACGGCGGGCGACCGCCTCGTCCTCGACGCCGCAGGCGGCAGGGTGAGCAATCTTTCAACCGGCGACAGCTACGCCTGTGAACCGCTGCCTTCGCACCTCTTGGAGATGGTGCGCGACGGCGGCCTGGTGCCCCATCTCGAAAAGAAGCTCGCTGGGCGCTAGGTGCGCTTAGGGGAGACGGCAGACAGGAGAGAATGAAATGACTGTTTATGCGCTCTATTACAAGAAACCCGACGGAAACTTTGAAGGTCCCGCCGTTGCTGTTTTCGAGAGCGAAATCAAGGCAAGAAAATACGTTTTTGACGATGCCGCCTGCCCGAAAACGGAATTCGAAATTATTCAATACCAGGTTCAATAGATTCGGCAGCCTCTTTCTTGCTCCGCCAATAAGCCAGGAGCTCTTGGCGTTCCGCCATGAACGATGCCGCGATACCGACGACGATCGCCCAGAAAGCCGAGGTGATTCCGAATACGGAGAAGGGCGTCGCGGCGACGGCGAACGCCGCCAGCGCACCGAACCTGAGCTTCCCGCCAAACGCCGTCTCTAAGGCGCTTTGCAGGGACGAGAGTATGGCCAGGCCGGCGAGGGTGGTGACGAAAGTCCCGGGCAGGACGGCAAGCAGGGATGTCAGGGTCCCGGCCCCAAGCGCGATCGAGAGGGTCAGGGTTGCCGCGATCAGGTTGGCCCAGTAACGCCCTTCCTTCGCGCCGGCGTCCGGTCCGGCGAGGATCGCGGCGCCGGTGCGGGCGACGGTCGCCGGATGGCCGCCGAGCACCGAGTTGACGATGGAGTTGAGCCCCACGGTGACGGTCACCACTGTCACCGGCACGCGATAGCCCTGTGAGATGAGGAAACCCAATCCCTGGACGTTGCCGAGACCCATCGCCAAGACGATCAAGGGTAGGCTGACCGCGACGAAGGCATGCGGTGAAAAGCTCATTCCGGGGACGGCAAGGTCCGGAAGCGACCACGAGACCACTTCCGGAGAGGTGTCGCCGAAAAGGAAGACCGCGATGCCGCCGACGATCACGGCGAGTCCCATCGGCGGCAGGCGAGGGTCGGCGATGAACCGGCCGACGAGATAGCTGACCAGGGTAATCCCCGCCACCAATACGTCTTCGACGCTGGCGGTGACCATGCGCGTCACGTAAACGAGGATGCTGCCGCCGAACATGCCCATGATGATCGGCAGCGGCAACCAATCCATGATCCTGGCGCCGATGCCGAACAATCCGAGCAAGAGGATCGCCACACCCGCCATGAGGTTCGCGCCGACGAGCTCGGCGAAGGTGAACTGGCCGGAAAGGGTGCCCAGGTAGATCAGTCCCGGGATTGTCCAGGTAATAGGGATTGGCAGGCGGTAATACAGAGACAGCGCCACCGAAGTGACCGCGCCAGAGAACCAGATGATGAAGATCCAACTCGACGTCTCTGTGGCGTTGAGGCCGAGTTGACCGGCAACCGCGAGATGCAGCGGCATCCCCCCGAAGGCATACCATACGAATGTCGTAAGGCCGGCCCACACCGCCGCCATGTTGAAGTCGCGGATAAGGGTAGATGGCATGACGAGAGTTTATGCCGCTCCGGATTTCAGCTCAATCCCACTTCATTTCGTTGTCCCAGACGTTCTTCGGCCTGGGCAGGGCGGCGAAATCCGCCTCCGTCAGCGGCTGGGCCGGCGCGGTCCCGAGCTTCTCCAGCACGAGCATGAGCCGGCGCCCGGCCGCGGCGATTTCCGGGGATCGGGCCTCCTTTCCCTGTTATGCTGGCCGGCCCGCCCCCTAGGAGCCGAGGAGGACCTTCGATGCCCCAGGACGACGACGCCCGCAGGCAGCACTTCCTGAAGGAGATCGAACAGCTTGTTCAGGTCACCAACCGGGAGATCCTCAATCAGCGGATACCGCCGATCACCAGGGAGAACATCCTGCCCCTGGTGGTTTCCGTGGCCCGCCTGCGCGGCAACTATCTGGCCGAGGCCTTCAGGGTGGCCGACGGGGGCGAGGCGCCGGCCTTGACCGAAATCCAGGCCTTGAAGACCCACCGCGAAACGTACGAGGAAGCCAAGACCGCCTTCGAGGCCCTGATCCACGCCATAGAGCGGGGCTACGTGGACCTGGACGGTTAGACGCGCCCGGTGTGCCGCCGCTGAAATTCACGGCGTTGAATTTCAGCGGCGGTCCACCAGCATCCGGTTGTTGCTAGAGCATTTTCCACGTAAGTGGAAACACTCTAGCCAGATTTGAGATAGGCGAGCACGGTGTCGGCGTTGGAGACCTCGAAGGGGTCCGTCGGGCAGCTGTCCTCCAATCCGTCCTCGACGAACATCTTCTCGATCACGCCGTCCTCGACGACCATGGAATAGCGCCAGCTGCGCATGCCGAAGCCGAGGTTGGCCTTGTCCACCAGCATGCCCATCTTGCGCGTGAACTCGGCGTTGCCGTCGGGCAGCAGGAACACGCGCTCCGCGTTCTGGCTCGTGGCCCATTGGTGCATGACGAAGGCGTCGTTGACGGACAGGCAGACCACCTCGTCCACGCCCAGGCGCTTGAACTCGTCGTAGAGTTCCTCGTAGCGGGGCAGGTGGCTGGTGGAGCAGGTCGGCGTGAAGGCGCCGGGGAGCGCGAACAGCACCACGCGCTTTCCCTTGAAGATGTCGTCCGTGGTCAGGTCCTTCCACTCAAAGGGGTTGGGGCCGGGCAGCGCCTCGTTGCGCACCCGCGTGTGGAAGGTGGTCTCGGGAACCGTGTTCATGGTCTTTCTCCTTGTGCATTGGGGCCGCCGATCCGGCCCCGCTCAGGCAAAGATAGGGGCGGAAAACATATTTGTAAAATGAGTAAAATTTATTATATTGATTGAATTAATCGATTAATGAAGGAGGGGCGCCTTGCCCGCCGCCAAGCCCTTGCCGTCGCTGAGGCAGCTCAGGCACCTGGTCGCCGTCGCCGAGCTCGGGCATTTCGGGCGCGCCGCGGAGAGCTGTTTCGTCACCCAATCCAGCCTCAGCGCCAGCATCAAGGCGCTGGAAACCCTGCTCGGACGGATCTTGGTGGAGAGGACCCGGCGCCGCGTGATGATGACGCCCTTGGGTTCGGAAGTCGCCGCCCGCGCCCGCCGCCTGCTGGCCGATGCGGGCGACATCGTCGACCTGGTCGCCGCCTCCGGCGCCCCCTTGGCCGGAACCTTGCGCCTCGGCGTCATCCCGACCATCGGCCCCTTCCTCCTGCCCCGGGTGATGCCGGCGCTGAGGCGGGCTTACCCGGAACTGAAGATTTACTTGCGGGAGGAGCAGACGGCGCCCCTGATCGAGGGGCTGGCCGCCGGCGCCCTGGACCTTTTGCTGATCGCCTTCCCCTATCCGGTGCCGGGCATGGAGACCCATGTCTTCGCCACCGACCCGTTCTTCGTCGCCTTCCCGCCCGCCCATCCGTTCGCGGACAGGGAACGCCTGACGGGCCCGGACCTTCGCGGCGAGGAGCTGCTCCTCCTCGACGACGGCCACTGCCTGCGCGACCACGCCTTGAGGGTGCGCGGAATCGGGGCGCCGCCGGCCGGCTTCCAGGCCACCAGCCTGCCGACCCTGGTGCAGATGGTGGACGGCGGGCTGGGGCTGACCCTGCTGCCCAAGATGGCCATCGACGGCGGCATCGTCAGGGGGACCCGGGTCCAGACCCGGCCCCTGGAAGGGCGCGGGGCCTCGCGCAGGATCGGGCTCGCCTGGCGCCCGTCGTCGGCGCGCAAGGACGAGTTCGCCCTCTTGGCCGGCGTCTTCCGTGACGAGCTTGGAACCCCCCTGCCCCCCGGCCGGGGCAGGAAGGGCTGAGGGCCATGGAGCTTTTGATTCTCGGCCTCGTCACCTTCATCGCCTCGACCATCCAGTCGGCCACCGGCTTCGGCTTCGCCCTGCTGGCCGTGACCCCGTTCCTGATCGTGCTCGACTCGGGCGCGGCGTTCCAGTTGGTGATCGTCATCTGCCTGGTCATCTCGCTGGTCATCTGGCCGGCGCTCAGGGGCCGGGCTCCCAGGTCCCTGCTGGCATCCCTGGCGGCGGGCTGCGCCGCAGGCTTTCCCATCGGCATCGCCGCCCACGCCCTGATGGAGCTCGAGGCGCTGAAGGCCGTGGTCGGCGCCGTCGTCATCATTGTCGCCGGCCAGACGGCCTGGCAGTTCCGGGTCATCCGCCGGGCGCTCGAGCCCGGGCATGAAAGGGCCGCCGGAAGGGACACGGCGCCGCGCGGCGGCGGCGCTATAGGTGTCGGCGTGGTGGCCGGCGCGTTGACCAGCGCCCTTGCCATGCCGGGCCCGGCGGTCATGCTCTATCTGTCGAGGACGGCGCTGGACAAGGACGCCATCCGGGCCACCATCCTCACCTTCTTCATCTTCGCCTACGGCGGCGCGCTGGCCCTTCAGGCGGCCGTGGTGGGCATCGAGTCCGGGACCTGGACGACCGCCGCCGCCCTGCTCCCGCCCGCTCTCGCCGGCGTCGCCGCCGGCCACCTCCTCGCCCGGCGCATCACGCAGACGGTTTTCCGCTGGACCATCCTTGTCATTCTGTTATGCAATGGGCTGTTCATCCTGGCGAGCGTCGTAATCTGAACCCATCGTTTGAGAAGGCGCGGCGGACGTGTTGACCGACGATTTCCCCCGTGTGGACCTGGCCCACACGCCGACGCCCCTGGAGCCCATGGGCAACCTGAGCACCGAGCTCGGCGGGCCCGAGATCTGGATCAAGCGCGACGATTGCACCGGGCTGGCCATGGGCGGCAACAAGGCCCGCCAGCTCGAGTTCTACATCGGAGACGCCCTGGCCCAAGGCGCGGACACCTTGCTGACCACCGGCGCGGTGCAGTCGAACCACGTCCGCATGACCGTCGCCGCCGCCTGTAAGCTGGGGCTCCAGTGCGAGGTCCAGCTGGAGGAGCGGGTCCCCGGCCGGGCGCCGGAATACTACAATTCCGGCAATCCTTTTCTGGTCCGCCTGTTCGGCGTCCCCATCCACCGCTACACCGAGGGCGAGGACGAGGAAGGCGCCGACCGGGCGCTCTACGAACGGGCGGCGGAACTGAAGGCGGAGTCACGGAAGCCCTACGTCATCCCGCTGGCCCCCGGCCACAAGCCCCTGGGGGCGCTGGGTTACGTCAAGGCGGCCGAGGAGCTGCTGGCCCAGGCGCGCACATTGGAAATCGCCATCGACGCGGTGATCCTGCCGTCGGGCAGCGGCTCCACCCATGCCGGGATGCTCGCCGGCCTCAGGGCGCTGGGCAGCCAAGCCAGGGTCTACGGCTTCTGCGTCCGCCGCCACAAGGAGGCCCAGGCAGAACGGGTCGCTAAGCGGCTCATCGAGGTGGCCCGCATGATCGGGGCGGAAGGGGCCGTCGGCGACGAAGACGTGTGGGTGGACGACAGCACGCTTGGCCCCGGCTACGGCCAGCTCACCGAGGGCGTGGTGGAGGCCATCGGGCTCGCCGCCCGCCAGGACGGCATCCTTCTCGATCCCACCTATACAGGCAAATCCATGGCCGGGCTCATCGGGCTGGTCCGTTCGGGCGAACTGGGCCCGGGGGCGCGTGCCGTCTTCCTGCACACCGGCGGCACACCCGCCCTTTTCGGCTATCCCGAACTGGTGGCCGAGGGAGAGGGGAAGGCCTAGAGCAGGACCACCGGGTCCCCTTTGCGGATGGTCCCGGGTTCGGTGACTTCCGCGTAAGGGCCTGGGGTCTGTCCGACAGCATCCGCCCCGGTACCTGGACGATCCTCAGGCTCCCTTTCTCCGCCATGAAGGTTTCGAGGAAGCGCTCCACCGGGGCCAGGCCCGAGGCCCCGTCCAGGCGCCCTTCGGCGACCCGCTCGCCACTCACCGTGAGGGCGAGAAGGCCCTGCTCCTGCTCGAAGATGAGCCGCAGCCCCGCCAGCTTCTCGTCGGTCATGAGGTTGAGGAAGTTGCGCTTGGGCAGCCATTCCGGATTGTCCGCATCGAAGGCGCTTGCCTGATGGGCGATGGCGAAGCGGCGGTCGTTTGCCAGGCCTTCGCCCGGGACCAGGGCGGCCTCGCCTAAGGTTTCCGCGCCCGAGCCCTTGACCGGATAGCGGAGGATTTCCGCGACCGTGATCGACA
>JADFTO010000250.1 GCA_022560215.1 Pseudomonadota bacterium
GGATGTCGGCCAGGGCCAGGTGGATGGACGGAGAGCCGGAAACCACGCCGGCAAGGTCGCGGAGGCAGCCGACGGCCTCATCTGAGCGCCCGAGGGACTTGAGGGCGCCGGCCAGATTGAGGCCGATTTGCACGTCGTCGGGAACAAGGGCCGAGGCGCGGCGCATATAGTCGATTCCGCCCGCCGGGTCGCCCGTCTGCAGGGAGATCACGCCGAGCAGGTGGAGGGCGTCCGGATAGTCGGGGCGTTCCTCGAGGAGCCCTTCGTAGAGGGCCTTCGCTTCCTCTAGGCGGCCGGCTTGCTGTTCGCCGAGGGCCGCCTGGATCACCCGCTCCGGATCGAACTGCTCGGTCATCGCCTAGGCAGCCGCGACCCGGCGCCAGGGAGACCGAAGTGGCATGGGCGACCAACCTGCGCTACAGTGTCCGCGCGGCAACCGCCGCGCCGTCAAGACAGTATCCATGGAACGACCATGCCCCTCCTGATCGACTTCAAGTCAGGCGATAAGATCATCATCAACGGCGCCGTGCTCGAAAACGCGGGATCGAGTTCGAAGCTGTTGATTCACAACCAGGCCTCCATCCTGCGCGGCAAGGAGATTCTCTCCGAGGAGGAATCCAACACGCCGGCGTCGCGCACCTATTTCGCCCTCCAATGCGCCTACATGTTCGCCGACAAGGAGAACGATTACCTGAAGCTTTTCAATAACTTCCTGACTGAGTACACCGTCGCCTGCCCGAGCGCCAAGCCCATCGCCGGGGAAATCCGCGACGAGGTCGAGAAAGGAAGGCTCTACAGGGGCCTCAAGGCGGCTCAGAAGCTCATCAAACATGAAAGCGAGCTTCTTCATTCCCTGCGCGAGGACGTGGAGCAGGCAAGCGGCGATACGTCCTGATCCAAGAGGCTTCCGCCGAGTCCAGGGTGATCATGCCAAAAGCGTGAGATTTCGGCCCTCGCCTGGTGATTCGAGACGCCGGCTTCCCGGCTCCCCGGCATGAGGCAAGTGGTTGAAGATAAAACAAAACACCTCGTCCCGAAGGGATCCGCACGGCCTTCGCGACCGTAGCAGCAGCTTCGGCGGAGCAGGCAAGGGCCGTCTCGAAGGCCGCGTCGCCGCCCAGCGTGATTTGCTCCACCTGCCCGAAGCGGCGCGCGCTCATGGGGCGTCCCCGTTGATGCACCCCAGCTGTATGTCGTCCTGCCATTTCCCTTCGCTGAGCCAGTGGTCGCGCCGGCGGCCTTCCTCGAACCAGCCGGCCTTGAGGAAGGCCCGGCGGGACCCCTCGTTGGCGTCGTAGAGGCCCGCCGACAGCTTGTGCAGCTCGAGGACGCCGAAAGCGTAGTCGGTGACACCCCGGATGGCCTCGGTGGCGTATCCCTTGCCCCATTGAACCTTGTCCCCGATCACCAGGCCGATATCCCCCCTCCGGTGGTGCCAGTCCATGGGCCCGAGCTTGATGTTGCCGATGTGGGTGGCTCTCGATTTCAGGAACATGCCGAGGAAAAGGCTGTCCTCGCTGGCGTTCATGGCGGAAATGAACTCCCGGGCGCCCTGGATGGTCTGCACGGTGAAGCGGATCTCCAGGTAGCGCGTCACCTCGGGGTCGCTGAGCCAGGATATGTATTTCTCGCCCACGTCCCCGGAGCGGAGCGTCCTCAGGATCAGGCGCGGGGTCTCGATGGGCGCGTCCATGAGCATGTCAGGCGAACCTCATGAAGTGTCCCTCGGCGGCGAGGTAGCGTTTGATCTTGACCAGGTTGTTGTCGGAAAAGACGAGCATGGTGCCGAGAGCGACCCCGTCGGCGCCGGCCTCCATGGCGGCGTCCAGGTGCTCAAGGTCGCCGGCGCCCCCTTCCAGGATGACGGGCACGTTGACCACGGCCTGCACGCGGGCGAGCAGCTCCAGGTCCATGCCCGTTCGCGTGCCTTCCCGGTGGACCGCGGTCAAGCGGATTTCCCCGGCGCCGAGGGCCACGCCCCGGCGAATCCAGTCCATGGGATCGGGCGCGGTCTTTTCATGGCGGTGATCGTACAATCTCGGGGTTCCGCCGTCATCGGTGATGTCGATGCCGAGCTGCACGGCCTGGGCGCCGTACACTCTCGCCAGGCGGGTGATCAGGTCCGGGTCGTCGAGGGCGCCTGAGGTGACGCTGAGCTTGTCGGCGCCCGCGTCCATGCAGTCCCTGGCGTCTTGCAAGGTGCGGATGCCGCCGCCCACCGTCAGCGGCATGAAGCATTCGGCGGCCACCCTCCGGATGGTTTCCAGATCGGGGCCCCGTCCCTGGCGCGCGGCGTCGATGTCGAGCAGGACCAGCTCGTCGGCGCCTTGGGCATTGTGGGCGCGGGCCGTGGTTTCGGGGTTGCCGGCGTCGCGATGGCCCCGGAAGCGCGTCCCCTTCACCAGGCGCCCGGACCTGAGCAGCATGCTGGGGATCAGCCGGCGGGTAAGCATCAGAGGGCTATCCGGTAAGTTGTGACCATTTGACCTACGGCCTCCGGTGGGGCAAATCGGCTCCCCGGGTGCGTTGCGGCGCTTGCCCGATGCACCGCATCGCTGGGCGCGCCGCGCCTTCCCGGATGAACCGATTTGCTCCCATCAAATTGCTCCCAACTTACCGGATAGCCCTCTAGGGTTTCCAGTCCAGGAAGGCGGCCAGCAGGCGCTCGCCGTTGACCTGGCTTTTCTCGGGATGGAACTGGGTGGCGAAGACGGTCTCCCTGATCACGGCGGCGACCAGGGAGACGCCGCCGTATTCGGTTGTCGCGGCCAGCACGCCGTCTTCGCCGTCGGCCGGGCGCAAGGTGAAGGAATGGGCGAAGTAGAATTCGCCGCCCCCCCTGATGCGCCCGAACAGGTCCCCGGCCGCGTCCACGGCCCTGACCTTGTTCCAGCCCATGTGGGGGACGCGCGCGCCCGCGGAGACCAGCCCCTCCAGGGACACCGCCTCGCCCCGGATCCAGCCCAGGCCCCGGTGTTCGCCGAACTCATGCAGGCGCTCGGCGAGGAGCTGGAGCCCCAGGCAGATGCCCATGAAGGGGCGCCCCCTTTGGCGCACCGCCTCGTCCAGCGCCTGGTCTATGCCTGTAGCGCCGAGCCGGGCGACGGCCTCCCCGGCGGCGCCGACGCCGGGCAGGATCAGCCGGTCGGCGGCCAGCACCTGTTCCGGGGTGCGGGCGATGGACGCATCGCCGCCCACGTACTCGACCGCCTTGCGCACCGAATCCAGGTTTCCCGCCCCGTAATCGATGATGGCGACGGAAGTCATGGGCCGGTCATTGCCGTTGTCGGGGCGGGGGTGTCAAGCAGGGTTCTTCAGGTCCTTTTCGCGGACGCCGCTGATGCGGGACCATTGATCGAAGTCCGGCACCGTCCTGTTGGTGCGGTTGGCGGCCAGTTCTTCGTCGGTGTCGGCGCCGAACCGGTTGATGGCCACCACGCAGGGCAGGCCGAACCCCTTGACGATGCCCACATGATGGGTCAGGTTGTCTCCGCCGGATATCACGGCGGCAGTGTTGGGGTCGCCAAGGTCGCGCCGCCGGACCCCTCCGTGCCATTTCAGG
>JADFTO010000056.1 GCA_022560215.1 Pseudomonadota bacterium
GCGCTGTCGTCAAATCACAGGCTCCATCTGGGCCCTGCGGGTTTAGGCAGCATGCGCAAATACATAAAGATTCTATGGAAAAGCTGAAGTCTTGTCGTACGGCACAATAGGGCTTGACCTTGGCGGAGCGATACTTGGACAATCAGCCGAAGAAATCCCCGTTACAAAAAAAGGAACAAATCCCGTGGGCAGGAATGCGACGACCGCGGCCAAGAAAATGTCCAATGCAGAAACCCTGCCGCTGATGGGGAACGAGGCAATTGCCCGCGGCGCCTGGGAGGCCGGCGTCCGCGTCGCCACTGCATATCCGGGCACGCCCAGCACCGAAATTCTAGAATATATTGCCACCTTCCCCGAAGAAGATATCTGCGCCCAATGGTCAACCAATGAAAAAGTGGCGCTTGACGTGGCAATGGGTGCGTCGTTCGAAGGGGTTCGCGCCCTGGCGGTGATGAAGCATGTCGGACTCAATGTCGCTTCCGACGCCCTGATGTCGATGACCTATATCGGCGTCAACGGGGGGCTGGTGATCGTCGTTTGCGACGATCCCGGCATCCACAGTTCCCAGAACGAACAGGATACCCGTGTCTTTGCGCGCTTCGCCATGGTTCCGGTTCTGGAACCGTCGGATGCCCAAGAGGCGCTGGCATATACCCGCGCCGCCTTCGATCTTTCCGAAAAATTCGACACCCCCGTTATCTTGCGCTCGACCACCAGGCTCTCCCATACGCGGAGCCCGGTGACGCTCGGCGAACGCATGGATCTTCCAGGTAAGGATTTCGACGAAAATCCGAAAAAGAACGTGATGATCCCCTCTCACGCCCGCATCCGTCATTCGGCCCAGATCGAGCGCGAGAAAAAGGTCGCCGAATTCTTCGAAACCTTCGAACTGACAAAATGGGAAAAGGCCGGAACCAGTGTCGGCGTCGTCACGTCCGGCATCTCTTATGGCTACGTCAAGGAGGTGCTGCCCGGCGCAAGCATCCTCAAGCTTGGAGGATCGTATCCGCTGCCGGAAAAGACCATCCGCGATTTTGCCGACTCCGTCGACCGGCTGATCGTCGTCGAGGAACTGGAACCGGCGATCGAAACCCAACTCAAGATCTGGAACATCGACGTCAAGGGCAAGGAATACTTTAGCCGAATGGGTGAACTGTCGCCGGAACTGGTCAGGGACGGTTTCATCCGTGCCGGCATCCTGACGTCCGAGGCGGGGGTTGCCGATATTTTCGAAATCGAGCCAACGCCGCGCCCACCCGTGCTTTGTCCGGGCTGTCCGCATTCGTCCACCTACATGGCCCTGCGGCAGGTCGAGGCCCGTGTCGCCGGAGATATCGGCTGCTATACCCTGGCGGCGGTCGAACCGCTGAGTGCGATCGACACCTGCGTGTCGATGGGATCCTCCATCGCCAATGCCGTCGGCATGGCGAAATCGGGCGTCGAAACACGACCGATCATCGCCACCATCGGCGATTCAACATTCCTGCACGCAGGCATTTCACCCCTGATCGACGCCGTTTACAACGACGCCGACATTACCGTCATGCTGCTCGACAACCATATCGTCGCCATGACTGGCGGGCAGGATAATCCCGGCACCGGCAAGACCTTGCGCGGCGAGGAAACCCATCGAGTCGATTTAGAGGACGTCTGCCGCGCCGTCGGTGTCAAATGGGTGCAAACGGTCGACTCTTACGATCTGGCGGCCCTGTACAAGGCATTGCGCGAGGCCATCGACTTCAAGGGGGTGTCCGTCCTTATTTCCGACAGGCCCTGCGTCATCAGCCCGGTCAAGATCAAGGGCGAAACAATGACCGTTATCGCCGACAACTGTACCGCGTGCCAGTCCTGCATGAATGTCGGTTGCCCGTCGATTTCGTGGAGTGATGCCTGGTTCGACGGCCGCCACAAGATCAAGATCAATCCCAACACCTGCATCGGCTGTGCGCTTTGCCCGCAGGTCTGTCCCAGCGACGCCATTCAGCCCCTTAACCGGTTCGTAGGCCACGCCGGTTAATCAATCATGGATAAGAAAATAGAACAAAAAGACCCCGTTAACGTGCTTATCGTCGGCGTCGGCGGTCAGGGCGTGATCATGGTTTCAAAGGTGCTGGCGACGATCTGCCAGGAATACGGCTACCAGGTAAAACAAAGCGAGGTCCACGGCATGTCCAAACGCGGCGGCAGCGTGTTCAGCCATGTCAGATTCGGAAAACAGGTGTTTTCGCCGACCATCCCGAAGGGGTCCGTAGACGTGCTGCTGGCGCTGGAATGGGCCGAGGCGTTGCGCTGGATCAATCACCTGAAACCGGGCAAGGGCACCTTCATTTCAGACACCCAGCACATCGTACCACCGTTCGCCTGCCTGAACCGCAAGCGCGGCGCCGAGGCCGGCTACTCGCGCGAAACGCCGGATCATATTCTTTCGCGCATCAAAGACGGTTTCGCGCTGGACGCCACCGGCATGGCCCGGGAACTTGGCAACGAAAAGACCGCCAACATGATTCTGCTGGGTCTTCTGTCGATGGCGCTTGAATTTCCGGAACATGACTGGCGCCATGTTATTTCGCGTTTAGTGCCGCCGAAAACGGTGGACATCAACCTTCGGGCCTTCGATCAGGGCCGCGAGTGGGCCGGCGTGGTACATGAAAATCCAGATCTGGCGGCCCGCCACATGCCTGCGGAAAAACTGGCGCCTGGCGTGCTCGGACCGGACCATGACGAACTGAGCGATTTCGTGCGGCTCGTCATCAACCTCGACTGGTGCAAGAGTTGCGACATCTGCGTCAAGATGTGCCCGGAACGCTGCCTGAAGCTCGATGTTCGGCTGAAGGCCGTGCTGACGGAACCGGACCGTTGCACGGGCTGCCGTATCTGCGAGTGGCTGTGCCCGGATCTTGCCATCACCGTGTACCGCACGCCGGAAGCGGCCCAGGCGGCCGCAAACGTTTGAGACCCGCGATGGCCATGACCTCCACCATGACACGCCCGCGGAACCTGCAAGGAAACCACGCCTGTGCGCTGGCCGCCGTCGCCGCGGGATGCCGTTTCTATGCCGGCTACCCGATCACCCCGTCGTCCGAGATCGCCGAGCGCATGTCCCTGGAACTGCCCAGGGTCGAGGGCATATTTATTCAGATGGAAGACGAGATCGCCTCGATGGGGGCCGTGCTCGGCGCCTCTATGGGCGGCGTCAAGGCGATGACGGCGACCAGCGGACCCGGCTTTTCCCTGAAACAGGAGAACATCGGCTATGGCGTCATGGCCGAAGTTCCCTGCGTCATTGTCAACGTCATGCGCGGCGGTCCATCGACCGGGATGCCGACGCGCCCGGCTCAGGGTGACGTCATGCAGGCGCGCTGGGGCATGCACGGCGGATATCAGATCATCGTCCTGGTTCCGGCTTCGGTGTCCGAGGTCTACGAACAGACGGTCCGTGCTTTCAATCTTGGCGAACGGTTTCGTACGCCGGTGGTGCTGCTGATCGACGAGGTGATCGGCCATCTGGTTGAAACGGTGCGTATTCCCGACCCCGCCGGGCTCGACATTCAGCAGCGCAAGTGGGCCGACGTTTCCGCCGATGAATACCGGCCCTACGCGGCGGGAGACGACATGATTCCGGCGATGGCCCGTCCCGGCGACGGCTACCGGGCCCATACCACCGGCCTGACCCATGATGAAAGCGGTTTCCCGACGCAGGATCCCGAAGCCGTCGAGCGGGTGTCGCGGCGCCTGTTCGGCAAGCTTGAGCCCCACCGCGCCGAGATCGATCAAGTCGAGGAATTACAGACCAGGGATGCCGAGGTCCTGATCGTCGCCTATGGCATATCCGCCCGCGCCGCCCGGCGCGCCGTCAGGGAGGCGCGTAACAAGGGCGTCAAGGCGGGATTGTTCAGGCCGGTAACGTTGTGGCCGTTTCCGGAGAAGGCGCTCGCCAAGGCTGCGAAAAAGGCGAAGCGTATCCTGGTCCCGGAAATGAACGCCGGACAGATCGTTCTTGAAGTCGAGCGCATCGTCGGGCGCGATCGCGTCACCGGCATCAATCGGGTCGATGGGGTGGCGATCTCTCCCGCCGATATTCTTCAAGCGATGGCCGGGGGGGACTGATATGGCGAAAAAGAAGAAGGCCACCGGCGCCTCGAGGCAGAGCCATTTCGATGTCATGTCCTACCTGCGCCGCGATCTGTTCCCGCATTTCCTGTGTCCGGGTTGCGGTCACGGCATCGCGCTCAGGGCGCTGATGTGGGCTGTCCACGAACTGGGTTTGGACAAGGACAAGCTTGCCGTCGTTTCCGGCATCGGTTGTTCGGGCCGTTTGGGGGCCTATATCGACGCCAATACGTTCCACACCACCCACGGCCGGCCGCTGGCTTATGCGACGGGTCTGAAATTGGCGCGGCCCGACCTGGACGTCATCGTCATCACCGGCGACGGCGACTGCCTGGCCATCGGCGGCAATCACCTGATCCATGCCTGCCGCCGCAACCTCGACATCACCTGCATGATGCTCAACAACGAGGTTTACGGCATGACCGGCGGTCAGGTGTCGCCGACGACCAGCGAAGACCGCTACACCACGACGACGCCGCTCGGCAACACCGAGGCGGCGTTCGATGCATGCAAGCTGGCCGAAGCCGCCGGCGCCAGTTTCGTCGGCCGCGAAGTGACGGTGCAGACGCCGACGCTCAAGAACCTTTTAAAAGACGCCATCGCCCACAAGGGGTTTTCATTCGTCGAGGTGATTTCCGACTGCACGGAAATTTATGGCCGCAAGAACGACCTCGGCAACTCTCCGGAAATGATCCTGAGCCAGAAAAGCCAGATGCGTCCCGATTCCTATGGCGGCGTCATCGTCGATGAACCGTTCCGGCCCAACGCCCTGCCGACCGGCGTGCTGGCCAGGAACGACCGCCCCGAATACGGTGAAACCTATCGTAACGCCATGGCATCGGCGAAGAAGGGGAAATGACGATGGCCGTGAAGAATGTGAATGAAAAGACGGCGCCCCAGGAATTCGAAATACGCCTCAGTGGTTCCGGCGGGCAGGGCCTTCAGCTCTTGGCCATGATATTTGCCCGCGCATTTTCCGACGAAGGCAAGGTTGTCGCCCAGTCACAAAGTTACGAACCGACATCGCGAGGGGGGCTCAGCCGCTCGGATCTTGTTGTCGGCATGAGTGAGCCTGATTACCCGCTGGCAACGAGCGTCGATTTCATGCTGATACTCGATCAGGTGGCGGTCAAGGCGGCAGACGACATTATCAAAGATGACGCCTTGGTCATCACCGATGCGCGTTTGGTCACGGACCCTCCGAAAGGTGCTTTCAGGGTTGTTGCACTGCCGATCACGGAAACCGCCATCAGGCTTGGAAACGCCAGGGTCGCAAATATCGTCGCCCTGGGGGCGCTGGCCGGAGAAGGCAATTTATGTTCGCGGGAAGTCATGGAAGCCGCTATTCGCGAAAGCGTTCCCAGAAAATTCACCGATCTGAACATCAAGGCGTTTCAGGAAGGGTTGAATCTGATCGGCTTTGTCAGAGCAAATCGGCTTGAACCGGGGTGTGGCATTTCGTAGCCATCCGGGGATGCAAAATCCCTTCCGATATTTCAACGAATCGCCCGAGGTAATTCGCCTCGCGGTGATGATGTACGCCCCAAAATCTGACCTGCCCCCACGAACGATACCACTACTAGAGCGGCCAAGCACACCGAATTCATAACCGACACAACGGGAGTCACGACATTGGCCATCATTGACGTCAAATCGGAAATCGCCGGCAGTATCTGGAAGATCCTGGCCACGCCTGGTCCCAGAGTCGATGAAAGTGGAAATCCCGATTGTGGCCACGGAAGACGGAGTCCTCGAAGAGATATTGGTCAAGGAGGATGATGTTGTCACCGATGGCATGGTCGTTGCGCGAATCGAATCCTAGGCGAAGTTCGATCCTATGAGAAAAGTCCTGATCGCCAACCGCGGAGAGATCGCCTGTCGCATCATCCGCAGTTGCCGAGACGCCGGTCTGTCGACGGTCGCCGTATATTCGGAAGCCGACCAGGACGCTCTTCACGTGTCTCTGGCCGACGAAGCCTATCTTATCGGGCCCGGCCCCGCGCGGGAGAGCTACCTGGTGGCCGAACATGTCATCGACGCCGCGATGACATCCAAGGCCGATGCCGTACACCCGGGATACGGTTTCCTGTCCGAGAATGCCGAATTCGCGGAAGCCGTTGCTGCCAGGAACCTGATCTGGATCGGGCCCGAGCCCAGCACGATCCGAAAGATGGGTGACAAGGAGCAGGCCCGCGAGATTGCAAGATCCGCCGGCGTACCTGTCCTCCCCGGCAGCGGGCGGCTTGTGGGCGGGAACCTGGACGATATTGAACGAATGGCCGATACGATCGGTTTTCCGTTGCTGGTCAAAGCCTCTGCCGGCGGCGGCGGTATCGGGATGAAGCGCGTGGATCATCGGGATCAGCTGCGCCCGCTTGCCGAATCAACGCAAAAGATGGCGGAGAAGGTCTTCGGCGATGGAGCGATCTATCTGGAAAAGTACTTGCCGGCAGCGCGTCACGTCGAAATCCAGATTTTCGGCTTTGGCGATGGTCACGCCATTCATCTATACGATCGAGATTGTTCCCTGCAGCGCCGATTTCAAAAAATCGTGGAAGAAGCTCCGGCGCCCCTTCTGCCCGAGACGATCCGCGACGAAATTTCCGAAGCCGCCTGCCGACTCGCCCGTGAGCAGAACTACGGCGGCGCGGGAACCGTCGAATTCATTGTCGATACCAAAACGTTTGATTTCTATTTCCTCGAGATGAACACGCGCATTCAAGTCGAGCATCCTGTTACCGAAATGGTGACCAAATGCGATCTTGTTTCCATGCAACTTGAGTTGGCTCGAGGAACGCTCGCTCACATTCGGCAAGAAGACGTATTGCTGACCGGTCACGCCATCGAGTGCCGGCTGTACGCCGAGAATCCCGACCGGAACTTCATGCCCTCTCCCGGTACGCTGACGGCGCTACGACTGCCCGAACAGAAAGACGGCATTCGTATCGACAGTGGATTTCGTGCGGGCGACGAAATCTCCATGTTCTACGATCCGATGATTGCCAAGATAATCTGTCACGCCGACACGCGCTCGGATGCCATCGCGAAGATGCGGAGGGCACTCGATCAAACGGAGGTTGAAGGCGTGAAAAGCAATCTCGCATTCCTGAAACGGGTGCTCCTGCATTCGGGATTCTCGGCCGGCGACGTATCAACGGGCTTCGTGGATCAACATCTCACCGATCTGATCGGGCAGCAGGACTGATCCGGATTTCTTGCCGATCGGAGCGACGATGGCGCAGGGCATTGGATCTTCAGGTCAATTCTCGGCCACCGCCGATGCGGGACCGTATTGGCATGGGAGAGAATCGTTCAGAAAATTCGAGGACCAGGCCAGGGCCCGGAACATCGTGGTCAGCGAGAAGGACGGACACTTGCGCACAGCAGTTTATTTTTATAATACGGAAGACGATCTGACACGTTTCCTCGACGCCCTTCAGGCCGCGTGAGGAGTCCCCGCCATGCCAACGTCAACGGCCGTCCGCATCGATCTGATCAGCGACACCTCGACACGCCCGACACCCGGGATGCGCCGTGTCATGGCCGAGGCCGAGGTGGGAGACGAGCAACGGGGCGAGGATCCCACCGTCAACAGGCTGTGCGAACGGGCCGCCGAGCTGATGGGCCAGGAGGCGGCCCTGTTCGTTCCGTCCGGCACCATGTGCAACCAGATCGCCATCGCCACCCACTGCCGACCAGGAGACGAGATCATTACCGCCGAGGCTTCCCACATCATCGCCTCCGAAGGGGCCGGGGCGGCCGTCTTCGCGGGATCGGTCATTCGCGAGATTTCGTGCCGGCGCGGCATCTTCTCCGCCGAGGACGTGTCCGCGGCGGTGCGGCCGCGCAAACCCAAGTCTCCCCGTTCGCGCCTGGTTGAAGTAGAGCAGACGAACAACCGGGGCGGCGGCTCCGTTTGGCCCCTCGAGGCCATCCGCTCCGTAACCGAGGCCGCGAGAGCCCATGGGCTGGCCCTTCACCTGGACGGCGCCCGGTTGATGAACGCCGCCGTCGCCTCGGGTGTTTCGGCGCGGGATTTCGCGGCGCCTTTCGACAGTGTCTGGCTCGATCTCTCGAAGGGGCTCGGCTGCCCAATTGGCGGTGTGCTCGCGGGGTCCGCCGAATTCATAGAGCAGGCCTGGACATGGAAACACCGGTTCGGTGGCGCCATGCGCCAGGCCGGAATCATCGCCGCGGCGGGGCTGTACGCCCTCGATCACCACGTCGATCGATTGGCCGAAGATCACGCCAACGCCCGTCTTTTCGCGGACCGGATTTCGGAAGTTCCGGGCATCGTTCTCGATCCGCCCGAGGTCGAAACCAATCTCGTCTTTTTCAACCTGGAACAAACGGGGCCGTCCGCGAATGAGATCTCGGACCGGCTTCTTGAAAAAGGCATCCGAATTGGCATTGAAGGCGAGTTTCGAATTCGCCTGGTCACGCACCTGGACGTGGATCGGAAAGACATTGAGGAAACGGCTGAGGTTCTAACCAACATCATTACCCATGCGTAATTTTCACGGACGTTTGTGGCGCCGGAAGGTCCGCCTATGGCCGAGGCTGTTCTTTAATACCAAAGGTCACTGATAATGACCCCTAGAGATCGCGTAGGCGGTCCGTCGGGTAGGAGGAATGCCGCAGGCGATAGGCAGGTGGCATCGTCAAAGCTTTCCGACGCCCTCCGACGGGCCGCATACGCGACCCGAAGGGCGGTCTTCCAAGGCTTTCGGACGTCGTCGCGCACGCCTTGCGATGCCCCGCATCGCCACGGCGCACCCTCCTAGCCGAAAACCTTGGAAGACCGTCTCTATGGGTCATTATCAGTGACCTTTGGTATAACTCGGGGGTTTCGGTCGAGCTCTCCTCGATATTTGATCTGCCTGTCGGATTCACTGTTCTCTCTGCGCTAGGGGCTCGGCCCGGCGCATGGCCAGCGCCCTCATGGGTCCTGGTGCTGCCGAGCCTGTCCCTGATCCTCTACTTCATCTGAGAGAGGCCTTCCTTCGCCTCCATGGCCTCCAGCACCTGGTGATAGCTTTCCGGGGCCCGGTCGCCGAAGCGGTCCTTGAGTCCGGCGGCGCATTGGAGCAGGCGCCTGGCCGCCGCCTCGGACATGATCGGCTCCATATCCATGGCCTTGAGGGTGGCGGCCACCTCTTCCATTTCGTGGCCCCGGCGTTCGCCGTGAATCGCCGTCCGCCCGATCAGGTGGTGGGCGAGCTTGTTCCAATCCAGGCCGGGATAACCGACGCCGACGTAGTCCAGGACCTTTTCGGCGACCCCGTAGCGGGACGCCGCCATGACGCACTCCAGGAACAGGGCCTCCAGGCCCTTGACCACGATGCTGCGGAACATCTTGGCCGCCGTGGCGCGGCCGATCTCCGGGCCGAAGTCCTCCAGGTCCATGCCGTAGGGGGCCAGCCTGGCGATTGCGTCCGCCACCGCCTCGCCGCCGAGCAGCATGGGCACCTTGTGGCCGAACGGGGGCACGGCGGCCATCACCGCCGCCTCGACGAAGCGGGCCCCGGTGGCGGTGATAACGCCGGCAATCTCGCCCTTGACGGCGGGCGAGGTCGAGTTCAGGTCCATGTAGATGTGCCCTTCGCCAAGGTGGGGCGCCGCCTCCCGGGCGACGGCCACGGCGACGGTTGATATGACGGTGGAAAAAATGAGCTCCGAACGCCGGACCAGGTCCGCGGCCGTCGGGCAAAGGGCGGTCCCCGACTGGGCCGCCCGCGCCTCCAGGGCGCGCCTTCCGTCGGCGGCGTGGATGAGCGAATCGTAGGCGAATATCCGGGGCGCCCCCGCTTCGCTGAGCCCCTTGGCGATCAGCGACCCGGCCTCGCCGAAGCCGATGAAGCCGATGGTTCCGTCCACGGTTTGGTAATTTCCCGCACTGCCCATGGGTCCTCCTCCCTCATGTCCTCAAGTCCTGCCTCTGGCCGCTCACTGCCTGGGCGGTACTAGCTCGCCAGGAACGCCTTGAAGCGCCTGGCCACGTCGCTCGGCTTGACCGTGGGCCGGCCCAGGGAGGCCATGGAGCCGGGCCTGATCCGCATGTGGACCAGGTGGGGGCCCGCCCGCCCCAGGGCGGACTCGACTGAGTCCTCGAACCCACCGCCTTCGTCGCATGAATAGGCGCCCCGATAGCCGCACGCGATGGCCGCCTCGGCGAAGCTGACGTTGGCGGAGACGGTCGGCTGGCCGCCGGTGGAATCGTGGACGGCGTTGTCGAGCACGATGTGCACCAGGTTTTCCGGAGCGCAGGCGCCGATGGTGGCCAGGGTCCCCATTTTCATCAGCAGCGCGCCGTCGCCGTCGACGACGACGACGGGGTTTCCAACGTTGAGGGCGACGCCGAGCCCCATGCCCGGGGCGCACCCCATCGATCCCACCTGATAGAGGTGTTGAGGACGGTCGGCGATGGTGAACAGCTCGCGGCCGCACTTGCCGGTGGTGGCGATCACCGCCGCCGCCTCGGGCAGCAGGCCGAGAAGCCATTCCAGGGCCGCCGCCCTGGGCGGCCGGCGGCCGCCCGCCGTCTTGTCCTCATGGCTCCCCCGGGGCCGGAACGCCGGCGGCTCGGCGTCCAGGGCCTCATCGGCCACGTCCCCCTTTTCCATGATCAGGGCGAAGGGAAGGCCGGTTAAATCCATGGCGGCGCGGGCCTCGTCCAGGACCGGCTGGACGGCTTCCTCGGACTTGGGGAAGGACCTGTGGGGAATGCCGATGGTGTCGAACAATTGGGGCGTTATCTCGCCCATGCGTTCGTGTTGGGGCTCGTCCTCGAGCCCGGGACCGGCACGCCAGGTGCAGATCAGCAATGTCGGGATGCGGAAGGGAAAGTTCAGCGATGTCAACGGGTTGATCGCATTTCCCAGGCCAGAGTTCTGGAACATGACGGCCGTCTCCCGCCCCGCCAGCCAGGCGCCGGACGCGATGGCCACCGCCTCGCCCTCGCTGGTGGCGCCCACGTAGGCGATGGCCGGATCGGCGATCACCCGGTTGATGAGCGGCGTCAGGAAAGAACACGGCACGCCGGTAAAGAAATCCACGCCCGAGCGCACGGCCGGGTCGAGGAAGGCCTGGCCCGCGATCAAAGGAACTTGCCCGTCATGGTCGCCTCGGCGGAGCGGAGATGCAGGCGGGGTTTCATGATCGTCGGCCCGGCCGGTTAAGGAAATCCCGGCCAACCTGCCGGCGGCCCCGGGCGGTTTCAACAGATACCAGGGGCTCTCCCGGCAACCCACACCATTGAGCTGGCATTTCCCATGTGCCTCCTACATCCGCTACCACAGTATCAGAAGCGGCACGACCATGGAAAATCAGAGGGGTTTTTCGACTTCCGGCCGCGCTTCGTCGAGCCATGTCGCTTCCGTACATAGCGAGAATACGGCAGACGGCTTCGTCAACCGGCATCACAAACTTCCGGTAATGGCCGAGGGTGTTGAAGAACTCTGTTCTGAGGCGAATTAGGATGTCCGCTTATATGAGGCGTTAGCTGTCAAGGGTAAAGCGGACATCAACTCACCGCGCAGCCGAATTTCCTGGAAACCACACTTGACCCTGATCATAATCCGCAAAGCGTTGTTCTTAATATGCGATACGATTGATTTGCTCTACTTCCTGGGAAGGACCCGAAGGGAATTGCGGTTTTTCGGGAATGGCTTGCTCACGACTTCCAACCGGCAGCAATCGCAACAGGCGATTGATTAATGAATGATCCAATAGATCTAAAAACGATCGCCTCGATACCCTTGTTTTCCACGGCTCCAACCGAGGCGTTGGAAAAAGTTCGGCTGGCGGCTTCCGTCCAGCCCCTCGATGTGGGGCAAACGTTGTTCGATGAAGGCGAAGCGTCGCGGGAGGTCTATTTTATTCTCGAAGGAAGGGTCCGTATCTACTGTTATTCTCACGAAGACCGCGATGTAGCCTTGGTGGACTTCGAAACCGGCGGATGTTTCGGCGAACTCGCCGCTTTGGATGGACAGTCGCGTACGGGGCGGGCGGAAGCGCTGGAACCAACGAGGCTTATGAAACTGGATCACATCGTCTTCAATGATCTTGTTCAGAAACACAAAGAGATAGCCAATCAGGTGATATTGAGGCTCGTCGGTATTATCCGGCAGGTTGATGCTCGTGTTGCCGACATCGGCGTGCTGTCCGATAACGTGCGTCTATGTCGAGAATTATTGCGTCTGGCGCAACTCGCCAACGAGATTTCATCTGTCTGGGTTATTCCGCTGCTCCCAAAACATGAGGAACTGGCGAAGCAAGCCAACATCAGTGTGCAAATGGTGACCGAGACTATGGTGTGGCTGAAGAGCGAGGAGATTATCACCCGCCGACCGGAGGCACCGAGGTCCATCGTCATCAAGG
>JADFTO010000251.1 GCA_022560215.1 Pseudomonadota bacterium
TACCAAAGGGCGTTGAGCTTGACTCATCGCCCTTTGGCAAGCGCGACCGCGCGCCGGCGCTTATGCGCCGTGAGCCTGCGTGGCGCATGAACGCCCAGCGGTCCTTCTTAAGGGCCGCTGGTATAAGGACCATTGAATGAAGGTGGGGCGCGTCGGCGGCGGTTACGGGGTCGACAAGCGCCGCCACCCCCGCTTCGAAGTTTCCAGGCCGGCCTGGGTGGAAATTCCGGCGGCGGAACGGGAATTCCAGGCCGAGCTGCGGGACATTTCCGTCGGCGGCGCGACCATCCACACCGACGCCAAGCTGGAAAACGACCAGTTCGTGAGGCTCCGCGTCGAGGGCATGAAGCCCGTCATGGCCCAGGTGGTGCGTATCTACGAGGGGGGCGCGGCGCTCAAGTTCCTAATGGACGAAAAGGCCGAGAAGCGCATCGCCGCCGAAATCGACGAGTTCGCTTGAGGGAGGGGGCGGCATTTGACCATCCCCCCCCTTCCCTTTCCCGGCCGGCTCCCCTAAAAGGCCCCATGACCGACGTCCACGCCGAGCGCGTCCTGATCATCGATTTCGGCTCCCAGGTGACACAGCTGATCGCGCGGCGCGTGCGCGAGAGCGGCGTCTATTCGGAAATCCACCCCTATCACGCCGTCAGCGATGCCTTCCTCGACGATTTCGGGCCCAAGGCGGTGATCCTATCGGGCGGCCCGGCCTCGGTCACCGGGACGGAAACGCCGAGGGCGCCGGCCCGAGTGTTCGAGATGGGCGTGCCGGTGCTCGGCATCTGCTACGGCCAGCAGGCCATGGTGGCGCAGCTCGGCGGGCGGGTGGAAAGCTCTGAGGCGCGCGAGTTCGGCCGCGCCCACGTGGACGTGACCGGGGACTGCGCGCTCTTCCACGGCGTCTGGCGCCAGGGCGGCCGGGAACAGGTGTGGATGAGCCACGGCGACCGGGTCACAGAACTCCCCGAAGGCTTCCATGCCGTCGCCGTCTCCGAGGGCGCGCCCTTCGCCGTCATCGCCGACGAGGGGCGCCGCTTCTACGGCGTCATGTTCCACCCCGAGGTGGTCCACACCCCCGACGGCGCCCGGCTGCTCGAGAACTTCACCCACCGGGTGGCGGGCTGCCACGGCGATTGGACCATGGCGGCGTTCCTGGGAGTCGCCATCGCGGACGCCCGCCGCCAGGTCGGCGACGGCCGGGTCATCTGCGGGCTCTCGGGCGGGGTCGATTCCTCCGTTACCGCCGTGCTGCTCTTCGAGGCCATCGGCGAGCAGCTGCAATGCGTGTTCGTCGACCACGGGCTGCTGAGGCTGGACGAGGCGGATCACGTGCTCGGCCTCTTCCGCGATCACTACAACATCCCCCTCGTCCACCGGCAGGCGTCGGATATGTTCCTGGAGCGCCTGTCGGGCGTCAGCGACCCCGAGGCCAAGCGCAAGATCATCGGCGCCACCTTCATCGACGTCTTCGAGGAAGAGGCGGCGAAGGCGGGCGGCGCCGATTTCCTGGCCCAGGGGACGCTCTATCCGGACGTCATCGAATCGGTGTCCTTCGCCGGCGGACCCTCGGCCGTCATCAAGTCCCACCACAACGTGGGCGGCCTGCCCGAGCGCATGAACCTGGAGCTGGTCGAGCCCCTGCGCGAGCTGTTCAAGGACGAGGTCCGGGAACTGGGCCGCGAGCTGGGCCTGCCCGCGAGCCTTATCGGCCGCCACCCGTTTCCCGGCCCCGGCCTGGCCATCCGCATCCCCGGCGAGGTGACCGCCGACAAGCTCGACGTGCTGCGCCGGGCCGACGCCATCTACCTGGACGAGATCACCAAGGCCGGCCTCTACGACGAGATTTGGCAGGCCTTCGCCGTGCTCCTGCCCGTGCGCACCGTGGGCGTGATGGGGGACGACCGAACCTACGACCACGTCTTGGCGCTGCGCGCCGTCACCTCGACGGACGGCATGACCGCCGAGGCCTATCCCTTCGATCACGAATTCCTGGAGCGCGTCGCAGCCCGCATCATCAACGAGGTCAGGGGCATCAACCGGGTGGTCTACGACGTCACGTCCAAGCCCCCCGGCACCATCGAGTGGGAATGACGGGGCCTTTAGATTCTGCCTTTGGCCGCTCAGGCGCCGCGCGGGCTTATCGCATGTTTCCACTAACGTGGAAAATGCTCTAGCCGCCCTTCCTCTCGAAACCGGACCAGGCATCGAGCTCGTCCCGGCCCGGCGTTTGCCCGCCGGTCATGCCGTCGATCAGGCCCATCAGCTCATAGGCTTCGCCGAGCAGGTCCCGGGCTTCCTCGGGCGCCGCCGCCTCGGCCCTTTCGACGAGGATGGACGCGGCGGCGGAAAATCCGTCGATGACGTTGAGGCGCCGGATCATCTTCGATTCCGGCATCCCGTGTTGGCATTCAGTGAGCACTCAAGGGCTCCAAATCCATGCGGCGCACGCATTCCAGGGCCTCGTCGCGGGAATGGACGCGGGCGAGCCGTCCGCCATCCGCCGAGAAAATCTCGTGCATTCCCTGGTCCGCGCACTTGATATAGGCCACGTCATGGATTCCCCACAGGAATAGGTCCCGGCGGGAACCGTCGCCCCAGGCCCGGCCGGACATCCCGGATAAAGTCGATTTAAGAATACTGGACATGGACACAAGATAGACTTCTGTGTTTATTGATGCATCGATAATAATAATATGTAAGCAATAGAAATTCTTCAATACAAATGTTTTATTATTTATTTATTGTTAATTTAGGTAAAATTTTATGCAAATTCCCGCGCGGGCGGCGGGCCTTCGGGGGGCTGAATCCTTCTTTGCTCCATATTTTATGTGAAAGAAAGTACACTTGGGGCGGCCAAGGCCCCATGTTTCAAGGCAAAGGACCATGAGACGCCGCCATTCGCCGCCCTCGACGGGCGCCCGCAACGACCTGAGGACCATGCGCACCCTGCTGCCCTACCTGTGGCCGGAAGGGGAATGGGGCCTGCGCGCCCGCGTGGTGATCGCCATGGGCTTCCTGGTCCTGGCCAAGGCCACCAACGTGGTCGTGCCAATCTTCTACAAGCACGCGGTGGACGCGCTCAGCACCGATGCCTCCCTGATCGTGGCCGTGCCAGTGGCGCTCTTGATCGGCTACGGCCTGACCCGGGTCATGGCCCTGTCCTTCGGCGAGTTCAGGGACGCGGTGTTCGCCAAGGTGGCCCAGCGGGCCATCCGACTGGCCGGACTCGGCGCCTTCCGGCATCTGCACCAGCTCTCCTTGCGCTTCCATCTCGAGCGCAAGACCGGGGCCGTCAGCCGCGCCGTGGAGCGGGGCACGAAGGGAATCGAATTCCTGCTTTCCTTCATGCTGTTCAACGTGCTCCCCACCCTGCTCGAGATCTTCCTGGTCTGCGGCGTGCTGTGGGTCCTCTACGACGTGTGGTACGCGCTGGTCACCTTCGTCACCATCGGCGGCTACATCTTCTGGACCCTGGCCATCACCGAGTGGCGCCTCAAGTTCCGCCGCACCATGAACGAGACCGACAGCGAGGCCAACACCAAGGCCATCGACAGCCTG
>JADFTO010000252.1 GCA_022560215.1 Pseudomonadota bacterium
GCGGTCCCGGGCGGTCAGCGCCAGCACCGGAGTTTTCGATCCGCGCTCCCTGAGATGCTTGAGCACACCTAAACCGTCGAGACCCGGCAGGGAGACGTCAAGAATCACCAGATCGTAATCCTGGGTGGCCAGAATTTCGTCGGCGATCTCCCCGTCCGACAGCCAATCGACGGCGTAGCCTTCCTCGCGCAGGGCACGCTGCAAAGTGGTGGCCAGCGTGCCGTCGTCCTCTACCAACAACAAGCGCACGGGCGTTCCATCCCAAACCAGTTAAACCAAGCGGGCCGTTCCTAATAGCGGGCGATGTCTTGCAAGTGAGTACGCGGCCAATATTATCCAGATAGACTCTCGTGTACGAGCCCTAATGGGCTGCCCCGCGCGGGGCCCGGCCCCGTGATAGGTTGGTGATAGCTGTTGGGGGTAGACTGATGGGAGACTCAATCTTGCGATACCTATGACCTCGCCGGTCATCAGATGGCGTTCAAGACCATCGGGACCGGCCCCGCCGCCGCGGATGGGGAGGGAATCGATGTTGCGGACGGGAGCAATCCTGGTTTTCGTTCTTTTGATCGTTGCCGGCGCAGCATCGGCAAAGGTTTTCAGGTACGCCGTGGGCGGCACCCAAACCGCCGGGGATCAACAGGTGGTTTCCGGGGAACCCACGGTGGTTATCTACAGTTCCACCGACCAAGACGTTTTCACCTATGTCATCGAAGGGTTTCAACGCACCCACCCCGGCATCGCCGTGGTTTATTTCGATCTCAACACCCTCGATATCCACGCCCGCGTGCTCGAGGAGGCGAGACTTGGGGTGGGACGGGGCGATCTGGTCCTGAGTTCGGCAATCGACCTCCAAATCAAGCTCGTCAATGACGGCCTCGCCTCGCCTTACCGCTCGTCCGTTACCGAGCGGCTGCCGTCCTGGGCCGTGTGGCGCGACGAGGCCTTCGGCTTCACCTATGAGCCCATCGTCATCGTCTACAACAAGGATCTGGTTCCCGCCGGCGACGTGCCGCGCACGCGCTACGATCTCGCCAAGCTGCTGGGCAAACGGGGCGACACCTATTTCGGAAAGGTCGCCACCTACGACCCGGAACGCAGCGGCGCCGGATTCCTCTTCGTCACCCAGGACGCCCGTGAATCCGAGGTCATTTGGGCCCTGGCCCGGAGCCTGGGCGCCAACGGGGTCAAGCTTTACAACAACACCGGCGCCATCCTCGACCGCATCGCCACGGGCCAGTTCCTGATCGGTTACAACGTTCTCGGCTCCTACGCACTCGCCCGCGCCAGGAAGAATCCCGCCATCGGGATCGTCTTTCCCGAGGACTACACCCTCGTCATGTCCCGCATCGCCCTCATTCCGAAATCGGCGCCACATCCGGATACCGCGCGGAAGTTCCTCAATTATCTGTTGTCCGTGGAAGGGCAGCGGATCATCGCCGAGCGGTCCAACCTTTACGCCATTCACCCGGACGTCGGCGGGGAAGTCACCGCCGCCGCCTTGCGGGCGAAAGTGGGGGATGCTCTCAGGCCCATCCGGGTCGGTCCGGGTCTCCTCGTCTACCTGGACCGGGCGAAGCGGCAAATATTCCTCAAGCGCTGGCGCCGCGCGCTCCAAGGAAGATGAATCACAAACTGCGACAACATGACTGAAAGGGAGAAAACCATGTTGAAACGATCTCTTAAACTCAAGCCTCGTACGCTCTTGGCGGCGTCGGCGGCATTCGCCCTGGCCCTCTCGGCCTTGCCCATGCCGTCTAGCGCCGCGGAAATCGACTCGATCCACTTCCTCATTCCCGGCGGCGCCGGCGGCGGCTGGGACGGCACCGCGCGGGGCACGGGCGAGGCCCTGACCAAGTCCGGCATCGTCGGCAAGGCCACCTACGAAAACATGTCGGGCGGCGGTGGCGGCAAGGCCATCGGCTACCTGATCGAGAACGCCGCCTCGAACTACGGCACCCTGATGGTGAACTCGACGCCGATCGTCATTCGCTCGCTGGTCGGGCGCTTCCCGTACAACTTCCGCGACCTGACCATGATCGCCGGCACCATCGGCGACTACGCCGCCTTTATCGTCTCCAAAAACAGCCCGCTCAAGAGCTTCAAGGACCTGGTCGCCAAGTACAAGGCCGATCCGAAGTCGGTTTCGGTCGGCGGCGGATCGGTTCCGGGCGGCATGGATCATTTGGTCGCCGCCATGGCTTTCCAGGCCGCGGGCGCCGATCCGACGAAGGTCAAGTACATCGCCTACGACGCCGGCGGCAAACTGAACGCCGCCATTCTGTCGGGCGAAGTCGATGTCGGATCGACCGGATTCTCCGAAGCGGTGGTCCTGGTCAAGGCCGGCGAGATGCGCATCATCGCCGTTACCTCGGACAAGCGGGTCGATGCCCTGCCCGAGGCGATGACCCTGAAAGAGCAAGGCTACGACGTCTCGTTCGTCAACTGGCGGGGATTCTTCGCCGCCCCGGGCCTTCCCGCCGACAAGGCCGATGCCTATCGCGCCGCCATCAAGAAGATGTACACGACGCCCGAATGGGAAGCGGTCCGCGCCCGCAACGGCTGGGTCAACATCCACAATTCTGGCGACAAGTTTAAGACGTTCCTGGTGGACCAGGAAAAAGTGATCAAGGATCTGATGGTCAAGCTCGGCTTCCTCAAGTAGAACTCGACATCCGGGGCGCGTGTCTGCGCGCCCCGGATTTCTTTGAACAGGCCCCCGAGGGGTCTACGCCATGAAACTCGATAAATGGATCGCCGTCCTCTTTCTTCTGTTGTCGCTGATCTACGGCTACACGGCCTTCACCTACGAGCTTCTCCCCTTCGAGTTGAACACGTCGTTCAAGCCCAACACCATGCCCATGGCGCTGAGCGTGCTCGGCATAATCATTGCTTTTGTCCTGATCTTCGCGCCCAAGACGGCGGCGGAAGACGGCGGCGCAGAGGGCAACATCGACGTCTCTAACCTCGGCCAGTACAAGCTGGGACAGGCGGCGGCCCTGCTGTTGGCGATGGTCCTCTACGCGCTGGCGCTCCGGCCCGTCGGGTTCCTCGCCTCGACCGCGCTGTTTCTCGCCGGGGGCTCGTTCATCCTGGGCGAGCGGCGATACCTGGTGATGATTCCGATCGCCCTCATCGGCGCCCTTTCCATCTGGTACCTGGTGCAGGAGATGCTCGGCATCTTCCTCAGGCCGTGGCCCTGGTTCATCGGATGAGGGAGGCATCGCATGTTTGACGGAATTATGTTGGGCCTGGCCACGGCCCTCACCCTGCAGAACCTGCTCATGGTGGTCGCCGGATGCCTGATCGGCACCATCATCGGCATGTTGCCGGGCCTCGGGCCGATGTCGATCATCGCCATCATGATCCCCGTGGCCATCAATATCGGCGACCCTTCGGCCTCGTTGATCCTGCTGGCGGGGGTCTATTACGGGGCCATCTTCGGCGGCTCCACGTCGTCGATCCTGATCAACGCGCCGGGCGTCGCCGGCACCGTCGCCACCGCCTTCGACGGCTACCCCCTGGCGCGCCAGGGCAAAGCCGGCAAGGCGCTG
>JADFTO010000253.1 GCA_022560215.1 Pseudomonadota bacterium
ACCCTCCCACCAACCCGCGAGCGCGGCAAAGGCCCGGGAGCGGACCCTGGCCTTCCTTGCCGAACACCTGGGCTAGGCTCTAGGGTCGGATCGGCGGCCCCGGAATGAACCGCCAAAGAGGGGACGGAGACCATGGCTGAACCGGGCACGCCGCCCGTCATCGGCGTCATCGGCGGCAGCGGCGTCGATCACCTCGACGGCCTCGAGAACAGCGAATGGCGCAAGGTTTCCTCGCCCTTCGGCGAGCCCTCGGACGAGCTGCTCTTCGGCGACCTCGACGGCCAGCCCATGGTCTTCCTGCCGCGCCACGGCCGCGGCCACCGCATCGGGCCGAGCGAGCTCAACTTCCGCGCCAACATGGACGCCCTCAAGCGCTCGGGCGTCACCGAGATCATCTCCATATCCGCCTGCGGGTCGTTGAAGGAGGCGCTGGCGCCGGGCACCTTCGTCATCGCCGATCAATTCATCGACCGCACCTTCGCCCGCGCAAAAAGCTTCTTCGGCACGGGCCTGGTCGCCCATGTGGGGCTCGGCCATCCCGTCTGCGCCCGGCTCGGCGACGCCATCGAGGCCGCGCTCAAGGAGCTGGACATCCCCCATCAGCGGGGCGGCACCTACCTCGTCATGGAGGGGCCCCAGTTCTCGACCCTGGCCGAATCCGACCTCTACCGGAGCTGGGGCGCCGACGTCATCGGCATGACCAACATGCCAGAGGCCAAACTCGCCCGCGAGGCGGAGATGTGCTACGCGACCGTCGCCATGGTCACCGACTACGACTGCTGGCATCCCGAGCACGACCACGTCACCGTCGAGGCCATCATCCGCGTGCTGCAGGAGAACGCCGAACACGGCCGCGACCTGGTGAAGGCGGTGGCGCCCAAGCTCAAGGGCCGCGCCGAGCCTTGCGCGCGGGGTTGCCACAGGGCGCTGGAGGACGCCATCATCACTCAAGCAGACGCCCGCGACCCGGCCATGGTGGAGAAGCTGGACGCCGTCGCCGGCCGGGTGCTAAGGGATTGAGGAGCGCCGCCATGTCTGATCCGGGGGAGACCAAGCCGCGCCGCGTCCTGCCGCCGGTCTTTTTCCTCGCCGCCCTGGTCGCCATGGGGGCGTTGCATGAGCTCGCCCCCGGGACGCGGCTGATCTGGCCGCCCTACACCTATCTGGGCTGGATAGCGTTTGCCGCCGGCGTCATCGCCGCCGTGGCGGTGAAACGCCGGTTCGACCGCGCGGGCATCTCCATCAAGCCTAACCAGGTCCCGGAGCACCTGGTTACCGACGGCCTGTTCGCCTACAGCCGCAACCCGGTCTACGCGAGCATGATCCTGGGGCTGGCGGGAATATTCGTGGTCCTGGGCACGCTCACGCCCGCCCTCGTCGTGCCGGTCTTCGCTTATCTCATCTCCGTCCGCTTCATCGCCCTCGAGGAGCGCCTGCTCGAGGATCGTTTCGGCGACGCCTACCGGGACTACGCCGGGCGCGTCCGGCGCTGGATCTGACTGTCCGGCGGCCGAGGTGACATGTTAGTCGACGGCAGGCATTACCGCACCATCTGGCCGGCCGGGGGCGGCGGCGACGTGGACATCATCGACCAGACCCTGCTCCCCCACGAGCTGGCGACGGTGCGCCTGAAATCCGTCGCCGACGCGGCCCGGGCCATCGCCGACATGTTGGTTCGCGGCGCCCCCCTGATCGGGGCGACGGCGGCCTACGGCATGTGTTTGGGGGTGCGCGCCGATGCTTCCGACGACGGGCTGCGCTCGGCCTACGACGCCCTCATCCGGACCCGGCCGACGGCGGTGAATTTGCGCTGGGCCCTGGACGGCATGCGGGACCTGCTGGCGCCGCTAAGCCCCGGGGAGCGTGCCGAGGCGGCCTATGCCCGGGCCGCCGAAATCTGCGACCAGGACGTGGAGATGTGCTCGGCCATCGGCGACCACGGCCTGGGCCTGATCCGCGCCGCCTGGGATGAGGGGAGGGAGACGGTCAACGTGCTCACGCATTGCAACGCCGGCTGGCTCGCCACCGTCGATTGGGGGACGGCGCTGGCGCCGGTCTACAAGGCCCATGACGCGGGAATCCCCGTCCACGTCTGGGTGGACGAGACCCGCCCCCGCAACCAGGGCAGCGGCCTCACCGCCTGGGAGCTGGGCCAGCACGGGGTGCCCCACACCATCATCGTGGACAGCGCCGGCGGCCACCTGATGCAGCACGGGCGGGTGGACCTGTGCATCACCGGCACCGACCGGACGGCGGCGTCCGGCGACGTCTGCAACAAGATCGGGACCTACCTGAAGGCGCTGGCCGCCCACGACAACGGCGTTCCCTTCTACGTGGCCCTTCCCGGCCCCACCATCGACTGGACCATCTCGGACGGCCTGGGCGAAATACCGATCGAGGAGCGGGACGGGGCCGAGGTCACGGAGATCAGAGGCCGCACGGCTTCAGGCGAGGTGACCGTAGTCTCCATCGCAGCCCCGGGCAGCCCTGCGGCCAACTACGCCTTCGACGTCACCCCGGCCCGCCTGATCACCGGCCTGATCACCGAGCGCGGCATCGCCGAGGCCTCGGCCGAGGGGCTGGCCGGTCTCTATCCGGAGCGCGCGGGTTCCGGGAACGCGTAGCACCCCAAGTAAGTCCATTACGTGGCGACAAGCTCAGAAGCCCTTGCACTCTACTTGGAGTGAGGTGGTCCTGAGGGTGGGACCACCTCACCACCTCAGGACCACCTCACTTCCCCCGGTGAAGGAAATTCCGTTGATTTTCACCTCCACTTAACCTAATGTAGTTACATCACTACATTTTAGGCGAAGGCCAATGAAGAGGGTGTCGGCCCGCGAGGCGAACCAGGCGTTCTCCCGGTTGCTCAGGGAGGCGGCGGCGGGCGAGGAAATCGTCATCACCCGCCGGGGCGAGCCCGTGGCGAAACTGGTGGCCTTTGATTCAGCCAAGGCCAAGGCGGAGCGGTCCCGGGCCCATGCACGCCTTATGAAGCGTCTCCGCCGTGGCGTGGACCTGGGTGGAAGGAAGTTCACCCGTGACGAAATGCACGAAAGGTGAGAATCACCTTCGACACCAACATTCTGGTATATGCCGCCGATTCAAGCGCGGGCCATAAGCACTCCCTAGCCATCGATCTCACGGACCGTGCCGCGGCCGCCGATTGCGTTATCATGCTTCAGTCCCTGGGAGAGTTCTTTAACGTCGCCACCGGGAAAGTCGGTCTCGATCCCAAGGAAGCCGAAAGCCTTGTTGATGACTGGCGATCCACTTTTCCCGTTTACCCAGCCTCCGAAGGATGTCTGACTGGCGCCATGGAAGCGGTCCGGCGACACCGGCTGTCGTTTTGGGATGCCATGCTGTGGGCGACGGCGCGGGAAGCCGGTTGCCAAATGCTGCTGAGCGAGGATTTCCAGGACGGCCGCGACATCGGGGGCGTGCGTTTCGTTAATCCTTTCCTCGCCGCCAACGACGACCTGTTGGACCTGGCCCTGCCCAAGAAGACGCCCTGAACAACCTTTAGGCCGAGAGCGAGTCGCTCAACCTTCA
>JADFTO010000254.1 GCA_022560215.1 Pseudomonadota bacterium
GTAGGGATCGAAATTCCCCGAGGACGCAGAGTTCTTGTAAACATGACCCCACGCCAAAAGCTGGTGAAGAACGCGCTTGCCTTTTTCCGAACCAAGGAAGAGTTCGCGGAACTCCCGGAAACGGTCAAGATCCTCGTACTCGCCGGTTCTGGCGCGCGTTACGCTGAGTTCAAGGAGAAGGTCATCCACATTATCGGTCATGCGGCCTGAACCCGGATACGGGGCTTCTCGCCGGCCGCGCCTGAAATGCGGTATTCCTCGTCAATGCTGGCGCGCAGTTCCAAACACGACTCGGCGCCTAGTTGCTTAAGCAGCGCGTCGAAGTCGATGGTAAACGAGCCGTCGGAATGTTCCTTGGCGCACACGGCCTCGCGCGTGGAACGCACCTTCTCCTTTAGGAGCGAGGTCTGGTCCTGCAAGGTCGTTAGTTTCGCCTCGGCGGTGTTGGCACGGTCGATCCACATTGATTCATCGGTCATTCAACTTCTCCAAGCTGCTTCACCACGCCCGCCGCTGTGTTGGCGGTGTCGGCGATCTGTTGTGCGGCGGCGAGTTCTTGCGCCTGTTGTTCGGCCTGGGCGCGTTGCTCGCGTATCGCGGCGATTTCCTCTTGGCTGTTGACGATGCGCTCGGGCAAACCAGCCGCCTCGGCGCTAAACCGCCCATATTCATCCAGGTTGACCACATCCATGGCACCCGGCTTGACGCCTTCAAGGGCAGCCATTTCCTCCACCCACAAGCGCGCGGCGGCGGCAGAGCAAGGAGAGGACTGAGCAAAATACCCCGCCAATGGGCTAGTGCCAAAACCCCATTATTTCGGTACGCCCTGATCGGGCTGGTTATTCTTCGATGCCCCCCTGAATTTGGTCCGCTGTTTGGGGGAAAGCGGACATCAACTTTCCGCATGTCTGCTGTTCGCCCAAAAGCGGTCGTTGGATTCGTGATCTTGTCAGTCGCCGATTCGAGTGCACATGCCCCAAGCCAGATGCATGTGGTCCTCGATCACGAAGGGATCGGAAACGGGTGCTTGGCCTTTCTCGACGGCCAGGATGAAAACGGACGTTGGTTCGGCGGGAATTCCAATAGGGTCACTGCCATCAAATGACCGAGGATGGCCGCCGTGGCCGCGTCTCATCCCTCCATGGCCTTGGGGTCGAGGGCGTCCTGCAGGCCGTCGCCCAGGAAATTGAAGGCGATCACGGTGACGAAGATGAGGATGCCCGGATAGAAGGCGAGGGACGGCGCCGTCCAGATCAGCTCCTGGGCGTTGGTCAGCAGGTTGCCCCAACTGGGGATCGGCGGCTGGATGCCGAGGCCGAGGAAACTGAGCACGGATTCGAGCAAGATCACGTTGCCCACCGAAAGGGTGGTCGCCACGATGATGGGGGAGACCAGGTTGGGCAGGATGTGGATGCCCATGACCCGCAAGGCGCCGGCGCCCTGGGCGTGGGCGGCGAGCACGAACTCGCGCTCGCGCAACGACAGCGCCGAGGCGCGCACCAGGCGGGCGACCGTGGTCCAGCCGACCAGGGCGACGATGGCGACGATGCGGTACAGGCTGATGTTTTCCGAGGCCACCAGGTCCGCCGGCAGGCCCACCTTTTCCAGGTCCACCGCCGCCAGCACGATGAGCAGGGGCAGGAACGGCAGCGAGATGACGGCGTCGGTGAAGCGCATGAGGAGGGCGTCCAGGCGGCCGCCGAAATAGCCCGCCGTGAGGCCGACGACGGTGCCCATCACGGCTGCCGCCAGGGCCGCCGTCAACCCCACCAGCAGGGACACCCGGCCGCCCCGGAGCAGGCGCACCAGGAAGTCCCGGCCCAGCTCGTCCGTGCCCAGGGGATGGGCGGCCGAAGGTGCTGCGAAGCGGTTGAACAGGTCGACGGCTTCCCCGTCCACGCCGAGGGCCGCCTCCACCATGGGCGCGGCGACGGCGAGCGCAGAGAGCAGGACGAGCGCCAGCGCGCTGGCCACCGCCAGGCGGTGGCGGGCGAAGCGCCCCCGGGCCAGGGCGAGCGGGCCCGTCCCCTTCATCGGCCCCGTCATCGGTAGGATATCCTCGGGTCGAGCCAGGCATAGGCCAGGTCGGCCAGCAGGTTGGCGGAAATCGTCACCAGGGTGGCGAACAGCAGGGCCACCAGGGCGACGTTGAAGTCGTTGCCCATGATGGAATCGAAGATCAGCTTGCCCATGCCCGGATAGGCGAAGATGGTTTCGGTGATCAGGGCGCCTGAAAAGAGGGTGCCGAAATCAAGTGCGATGATGGTGACGACGGGGATCATGGCGTTGCGCAGCGCATGGACGAGCACCACCCGGGCCCGGCTCGCCCCCTTGGCGCGGGCGGTGCGGATGTAGTCCTGGCGCAGGGTTTCGATCATGGCGGCGCGCATGTAGCGGGTGTGGCCGCCGACGCTGGCGATGGTGATGGTGGCCACGGGCAGAACCAGGTGCCTGGCCTGCTCGAGGAAGCCGGCGCCGGCGCCCGAGCCGCCGGCCGGCAGCACGCCCAGGTTGACGGCAAAGGCGATGATCAGCAGCAGCGCCAGCCAGAAGGCGGGGATGGAAATACCGGCGAAGGCCATCAGGTTGACGGCGTAATCGACCCGGGAATAGGGGCGCAGCGCCGCCACAATGCCCATCGGCAGGCCGATGGCGAGGGAAAGGACGAAGCTCAGGCCGAGAAGCGTGAGGGTGTTGCCGAGCGCCGGTGCGATCACCTCCAGCACCGGCTTGGCGTAGAGCCTGGAAAAGCCGAGATCGCCCGTGAGCGCCGCCCCCAGCCAGTTGGCGTAGCGCTCGACGATGGGCCTGTCCAGGCCGTAGAGGGCCCGCAGGCGGGCGGCGTCGGCGGACGTCATCCTCGGGTCGGCGCTGATCATCAGGTCGATGGGGTCCCCCGGCATCAGGCCCATGAGGCCGTAGATGACGAAACTCATCAGCCCCAGCACGACGGCAGACTGAACGATGCGGATGGCAAGGAACCGGGTCACGGGACGTCGTCCTTGAAGTGGCAGGCCGCGCGATGGCCTTGGGCTACCGCTTCCAGTTCCGGTTCGCTCTCCCGGCACAGGTCCCGGGCCAGGGGACAGCGCGGATGGAAGGGACAGCCCGAAGGGGGGGACGTCGGGCTGGGCGGGTCGCCGGGAAGCGCCGCGCCGGGGGGCCTTTTGCCCCCGCCGATCACAGGGCTGGCGGCGATCAGGGCCCGGGTGTAGGGATGGCGCGGGGCCTCGTAGACCGATTCCGTCGGGCCCTCCTCGACGATCTTTCCCGCGTACATGACGGCCACCCGGTCGGCGACATGGCGGACCACGGCCAGGTCGTGGCTGATGAACAGGTAGGCGAGGCCGCGGGCAACCTGTAGGTCCTTCATCAGGTTGAGCACCTGGCCCTGGATGGAGACGTCGAGGGACGAGACGGGCTCGTCGGCGATGATCAGCCATGGGTCCGGGGCCAGCGCCCTGGCGATGGCGATGCGCTGGCGCTGGCCGCCGCTGAACTGGTGGGGATAGCGGTCCATGTGGGCGGGACTGAGCCC
>JADFTO010000057.1 GCA_022560215.1 Pseudomonadota bacterium
ACCGTCTTGCCCGAGCCGCTCTCGCCCACCAGCGCCACGGTCTCCGCCTCGCCGATGTCGAACGAGATGTCGCGCACCGCTTTCACCTCGCCCTTGCCGGTGCCGAAGCTGACCGACAGACCCTTGATCCTGACCAGCGGCGCCCCGGCCATTACGGTGTTCCCTCAAAGGTCTTGCGCGGATCGAAGGCGTCGCGCACCGCCTCGCCGACGAAGACCAGCAGGGTGAGCATGATGGCCAGCACGAAGAAACCGGTCAGCCCCAGCCACGGGGCCTGCAAATTGGACTTGCCCTGGTTCAGGATCTCGCCCAGGGACGCCGATCCCGGCGGCAGGCCGAAGCCCAGGAAGTCCAGCGCCGTCAGCGTCACGATGGAGCCGCTGAGGATGAAGGGCAGGAACGTCATGGTCGCCACCATGGCATTGGGCAGGATGTGCTTGAACATGATGCCCATGTTGCCGACGCCGAGCGCCCGGGCGGCGCGCACGTAGTCGAAGTTCCGCGCCCTCAGGAATTCCGCCCGCACCACGCCGACCAGCCCCATCCAGCTGAAAAGCAGCATGAGGCCGAGGAGCCACCAGAAGTTGGGCTCGACGATGCTGGCCAGGATGATGAGCAGGAAGAGGACGGGCAGTCCCGACCAGATCTCGATGAAACGCTGGAACAGGAGGTCCGTCAGCCCGCCGAAGTATCCCTGCACGGCGCCGGCGGCGACCCCGATGATCGAGCTCAGTATGGTCAGCGTCAGCCCGAACAGCACCGAGATGCGGAAGCCGTAGATCATGCGGGCCACCACGTCGCGGCCCTGGTCGTCGGTGCCCAGCCAGTTCTCCAGACTGGGCGGCGCCGGCGCCGGCACGGGCAGGTCGTAATTGATGGTATCGAACGAATAGCGCACCGGGGGCCAGATCATCCAGCCCTTGGCTCCTATCAACTCGGCGACGTAGGGGTCCCGGTAGTCGGCGTTGGAGGGGAACTCGCCGCCGAAGACGGTCTCGGGATAGTCGACGAAGACCGGCGTGAAATAGGCGCCGTCGAATTTGACCAGCAACGGCCTGTCGTTGGCGATGAACTCGGCGAACAGCGCCAGGGTGAAGATGACGATAAATATCCAGAACGACCAATAGCCGCGCCGGTTGGCGCGGAAGTTGTCCAGCCGCCGCCGGTTCAGGGGCGAGAGGGGGATACTCTTCACCGGCCTAAACTTCCCGGGCCTCGAAGTCGATGCGCGGATCGATCACATGGTACATGATGTCGCCGATCAGCTGCATGACCAGCCCCAACAGGGTGAAGAAGAAGAGCGTCCCGAAGACCACCGGATAGTCCCGGTTGATGACCGCCTCGAAGCCGAGCAGCCCGAGACCGTCAAGCGAGAAGATGATCTCGATCAGGAGCGCCCCGGTGAACAGGATGCCGATGAAGGCGCTGGGGAATCCGGCGATGACGATCAGCATGGCGTTGCGGAACACGTGGCCGTAGAGCACCCGGCTTTCGCTCAGGCCCTTGGCCCGGGCCGTGGTCACGTACTGCAAGTTGATCTGGTCCAGGAACGAGTTCTTGGTGAGCATGGTCAACCCGGCGAAGCTGCCGATGACCAGGGCCAGGACGGGCAGCGTGATGTGCCAGAAGTAATCGGCGATGCGCTGGGGCCAGCTCATGTCCTCCCAGCCGGGCGAGGTCAGGCCCCTGAGGGGGAACCAGTCGAGGTAACTGCCGCCGGCGAACACCACCACCAGCAGGATGGCGAACAGGAAGCTGGGGATGGCGTAGCCGACGATGACAATGGCGCTGGTCCAGACGTCGAAACGGCTGCCGTCGCGGACCGCCTTGGCGACTCCGAGCGGAATGGAGATCAGATAGACCAGCAGGGTGGTCCATATGCCCAGGCTGATGGAAACGGGCATTTTTTCCAGGACCAGGTCGAGCACGCTCCGGTCCCGGAAGTAGCTGTCGCCGAAATCGAACCTGAGGTAGTTCTTCATCATGTGGAAGAAGCGCTCGGGGGCCGGCTTGTCGAAGCCGTAAAGCCTTTCCAGTTCCTTGATCAGGTCCGGGTCCAGCCCGCGGGCGCCGCGGTATTTTGACACCGAGCCGAGGGTCCCTTGGGCCCGTCCCCGGTCCTGGGTCTCCATCCCGCCGGCGCCGGAAATCCGGGCCGTGGCATCCGCCGCCGTGCCCTTGATTTCGGCGATCATCCGTTCCACGGGACCGCCCGGCGCCGCCTGGACGATGATGAAGTTGACCACCATGATGCCGAAGAGCGTCGGGATGATCAGCAAAAGGCGGCGCAGGATGTAGTTGAGCATGGCGTTCCGGCTCCGCGCCCTACCTGGCCTTGCGGCGCTCCGCCAGGGCCGCCGCCTTTGTCTCGTCGATCCACCAGGTATCGAATCCGAGATCGTACTTCGGGTTCGTGGGCGGCCTCCCGAACTTGTCCCAGTAGGCCACGCGGAAGCTCCGGATGTGCCAGTGGGGGATCAGGTAATGGCCCCACAGCAGCACCCTGTCGAGCGCCCGGGTGCGGTGGATCAGGCTATCGCGGTCCGGCGCCGAGATCACCAGCTCGATCAGGCGGTCGACGGCCTCGTCCCGGATACCGATGGTGTTGCGGCTGCCCTGGCGACCGGCGGCCTCGGAGCCCCAGAGGTCCCGCTGCTCGTTCCCCGGCGACAGGGATTGGCCGAAGACGTCGACGGTCATGTCGAAATCGAAATCCTCGGTCCTCTTCTGGTACTGGGCCGCGTCCACGGTGCGCACCCGGGCCTCGATGCCGAGCCGCTCCAGGTTCTTGACGAAGGGCAGCGCGATGCGCTCCCAGACGGGCTGGCTGAGAAGGATTTCGAAGCTGAAGGGCAGGCCGGTCTCGGCCTTTACCAGCTTGCGGTCCTTGAACACCCAGCCCGCCTGCTTGAGCAAACTCAGGCCCTGGCGCAGGTTGCGCCGGATGTTGCCGCTGCCGTCGCTGGCCGGGGGCTTGTAGGTCTCGGTGAACACCTGATCGGGGATCTGGCCGCGCAAGGGCTCCAGGATTTTCAGCTCCTCGGGTCCCGGCAGGCCCGTGGAGGCCAACTCGGAATTCGAGAAATAGCTCTCGGTACGGGTGTACTGGCCGTAGAACAGGTTCTTGTTGGACCATTCGAAGTCGAAGGCGAAGGCAAGGGCCCGGCGCACCCGGGGGTCGCGGAAAATCTCGCGCCGCGTGTTGAAGACGAAGGCCTGCATGCCGGTCGGCCGCTGATGGCGGATCTCTTCGAGTTTGATCAGGCCCTGCCTGACCGGCGGCGCGTCATACGCGGTGGCCCAGTCCTTGGACGTGTTTTCGATGCGGAAGTCGTAGCCGCCGGACTTGAAGGCCTCCAACGCCACGGTGGTGTCCCGGTAGTAATCGTAGCGGATGGTGTCGAAGTTGTTGCGGCCCTTGTTGACGGGGATTTCGGCGCCCCAGTAGTCCTTGATGCGTTCGTAGGTGATGGAGCGGCCGGGATCCAGCGACTTGACCCGATAGGGGCCGCTGCCGAGGGGCGGCTTCAGGGTGGTCTTGCCGAACTCGCGGCCTTCCCAGTAATGCCGGGGCAGGATCGGCAACTCGCCGGCGATGAGCGGCAGTTCCCGGTTCTCGCCGCCGCTGAAGGTGAACCGGACACTGCGCTCGCCCGTCCGTTCGGCTTTCGCGATGTTGGCGAAATAGGTCCGGTAGAAGGGATGGCCCTTGGTCTTCAGGGTCTCCAGGCTCCAGATCACGTCCTCGGGCGTCACCGGCCTGCCGTCGTGCCAGCGGGCTTCCGCGCGCAGCGTGAAGGCCGCCCAGGAACGGTCGTCGGGCACCTCTATGCTTTCGGCGAGCAGGCCGTACTTGGTGAAGGCTTCGTCGTCGGACGAGGTCATGAGGGTCTCGAACAGGCCGCCCAGGCCGACCGCCGCCACCCCCTTCAGGATGTAGGGGTTGAGGTTGTCGAAGGTGCCGATGGCCGACAGCCGGACATCGCCGCCCTTGGGCGCGTCGGGATCGGCGTAGTCGAAATGGGTGAAGCCGGGCCCGTACTTGGGCTCGCCGTGCATGGCGATGGCGTGGCGGGGCCGGGCCTCTTGCGCCAAGGCGCCCCAGGGGTCGAGGACGGCCGCCGCGAGGACGAGAATTCCCAATGTGACGCGGGGCACGTCGATTCTCCTGATCAGTCCCAGGCCGAGGATATTGGCGGGCCGCGCGTTCGCGATCAAGGTGCCAGTATTCACCCGTTGAGGACGGCCAGGGCCTTGGCGTGGGCGCGGCCGTCGCCCGCGGCCAGCACGCGGCCGTCCGATCCCAGGGTCAGGGCCTCCCCCTGCCAGTCGCTGATGACGCCGCCGGCGCCCGTCACCACGGGCACCAGGGCGGCATAGTCGTATGGCTTCATGGTCGCCTCGCAGACCAGGTCCACGTGGCCGTTGGCGAGCAAACCGTAGGCGATGCATTCGGCGCCGTAGAGGGCGCGGCGGACCCGCTTGCGCAGGCGCTCGAAGGCGTCGAAATCGCCCTCGAACATGTGGGGCGAGGTGGCGTAGAGCCAAGCCTGGTCAAGCTCGCCGCAGGGTCTGACCGAAACTTCCTCGCCGTTGAAGGTGGTCGGCCGGCCCTCGCACCCGACCCAGCGTTCGCCGAGCGCCGGGTTGTCCATGACGCCGAGGACCGGCGCCCCGTCCCGCGCCAGCGCGATCAGGGTGCCGAACAGGGGCTTCCCGGTGACGTAGGACTGGGTGCCGTCGATGGGGTCCAGGACCCACACGAATTCGGCGCCTGAGTTCTGCGTGCCCAGTTCCTCGCCCAGGATTCCGTGGTCGGGGTAGGCGGCCTCGATGAGTGCGCGCATGGCCGCTTCGGCCTCCCTGTCGGCCGCCGTCACCGGGCTCATGTCCGCCTTGGTCTCGGCGACGGCGCCCCGGCGGAAGGACTCCATGACGATGGGTGCCGCCGCGTCGGCCAGCTTTTCGGCCAGGGCCAGGAAGCCGTCCAGGGGCCCCGGTGCCCCGGGGGGCGTCATGGAAGGGGCTTGGGCTGGTCGCTGAGGGACCGCAGATGAGCGATGACGGCGGCGCGGTCGGCCGCTTTCTTGAGTCCGGCGAAGGTCATCTTGTTGCCCTTGGCGAAGGACTTCGGCTTGGTCAGGAACGCATCCAGGTCCTCGTATGTCCACACCCCGCCGAGACCGGAGAGGGCCCCCGAATACTTGAAGCCGGGGGTGGACGCCTTGGGCCTTCCCACCACGTCCCACAGATTGGGGCCGACCTTGTTCTTGCCGCCTTTTTCGGTGCTGTGGCAGGACTTGCATTTCTTGAACGTCCTGACGCCCGCCTCGGCGCTGGCCGAGGCCAGCAGGACGAGCGCGCTTTCGCCGCCGGTTTCGTCCTTAGGCTTCTCCGTCCCTCCCTTGGCGGCTATCTTGAGGGCGGGGGTTTCCGCCGCTTCCACGTGGACCAGGAGGTCGCCCATCATGTTGGCGCCCGTGATCAGCCACAGGGTGATCAGGAAGCTGGCGCCGAGTTTATTCATGAACGAGAAATGCATGATGCCGGTCCTTAGAGCACTATCCAACCAGCCAGATAATTCTCTTGTCTCCGAGGCGCGGCCCGCCGCTCTTTCGGGCAAGGGGGCGCCGTCGGGGCACATTATAAGAATCGTCCTGCCCCGGGTACAACTGATAAGCGCTCAATTATGCCCAGGCTTGGTATAAGGTGCGCCCCATGAGCGCAGCGCCGGAAAACCCCGTCGTCGTGATCCCCGCCCGCATGGCCAGCCGTCGCCTGCCCGGCAAGCCCCTGGCCGACATCCAGGGCGAGCCGATGATCGTTCATGTCTGGCGCCGCGCCATGGAGGCGGACGTGGGCCCGGTCCTGGTGGCCGCGGCCGAGGCGGAAATCGCGGACGCCATCGACGCCGCCGGCGGCCGCGCCGTGCTCACCCGGCCCGGCCACGCGACCGGTTCGGACCGGGTGTTCGAGGCCCTGGAGTCCTGGGGAGGCCGATATGACGCCGTCATCAACCTGCAGGGCGACCTGCCCTTGATCGCGCCCGGGGCCGTCCGCGCCGTCCTCGGCCCCCTGGACGACGCCGACGTGGATATCGCCACCCTCGCCGCGCCCATCTCCGAGGCGGCGGAACGGGACGACGAAAGCGTGGTCAAGGCGGTGATCTCCGTTCCCCCCGGGGAGCTGCGCGGCCGCGCCCTTTACTTCAGCCGCGCCCCGGTGCCCGCCGGGACGGGGCCGATTTACCATCACATCGGCATCTATGCCTACCGCCCGGCGGCCCTGGCGCGCTTCGTCGCCCTTCCCCGGGGGGTGCTGGAGCGCCGCGAGCGGCTCGAGCAGCTGCGCGCGCTCGAGGCCGGCATGCGCATCGACGCCGCCCTCGTTGACACGGTTCCCCTCGGTGTCGATACTCCCGCCGACCTCGAGCGCGTGCGCGCCCTTCTGGCTCAGGGCTAGAGCGAATTCCATGCAAATGGAATCGCGTCTCAATTCTGCCTTTGGCCGCTCAAGCGCCGGCGAGGCCTTAGCGCATGTTTCCACTTACGTGGATAGCGCTCTAGGCCCGCGTACCCTTCATTCCCAGGGCTCTTAGACGTCAGGGGGCAGGTGGCCATGTCCGATCGCATCATCGCCTTCCAAGGCGCCCCCGGCGCCTACTCCGACCTCGCCTGCCGCGGCGCCCGACCGGAGCTGAAGACCCTGCCCTGCGCCGTCTTCGAAGACGCCTTCGACGCCATCAGGGAGGGCGCGGCGGACCTGGCCATGATTCCCATAGAGAACTCGGTGGCCGGAAGGGTCGCCGACATCCACCACCTGCTGCCCGAATCGAGGCTGCATATCATCGGCGAGCACTTCCAGCGGATCGATCACCACCTGCTCGGCGTGAAGGGCGCCGGGATCGGCGACCTGACCCACGTGCACAGCCATGTCCATGCCCTCGACCAGTGCCGGAACCTGATCCGGGAGCTGGGCATGACGCCGGTGATGCACGCAGACACCGCCGGCGCCGCCGCCGACGTGGCGGCGCGCGGGGACAAGACCCAAGGGGCCATCGCGTCCAAGCTGGCCGCCGACATCTACGGCCTCGCCTCGCTCAAGGCCAACATCGAGGACGCCGACCACAACACCACCCGCTTCCTGGTCATGGCCCGCGAGGCCCGGATTCCGGAACCCGGTTCCGGGCCCCTGATCACCACTTTCGTGTTCCGGGTACGCAACGTGCCGGCGGCCCTTTACAAGGCGCTGGGCGGGTTCGCCACCAACGGCGTCAACATGACCAAGCTGGAAAGCTATCTCATCGGCGGCAGCTTCCAGGCGGCCCAGTTCTACGCCGACGTGGAAGGCCACCCGGAAGACCGGGGCCTCAAGCTGGCCCTCGACGAGCTGGCCTTCTTCTCCCACGAGGTGACGATCCTCGGCGTCTATCCGGCCCATCCCTACCGCCAGCGGGACCGGGGCTAGAGGACGGCTAAGGCCGCCTCAACCCCGGACGACGATGAGGCCGATAACATCGTTTTCATCGTAGGGCATTTATTTTCTCGAATCCCGCCCTTCCGCCAGCCATTCATCGATCAGCCAGCGGGCGATGGAATCGGCCCTGGGCAGGTGGCGTCCATGGGCCAGGTCAGCGCGCTTGAACCAGCGGGCGTGCGCCAGCTCGTGGCCGTCGATTTGGATGCGGGTGGTGGTGGCCCGGGCCCGGAATCCCAGCATCAGGGAGGCGGGAAAGGGCCAGGGCTGGGAAGCCCGGTAGCGCACGTCCCGGACGGTGACGGCCGTTTCCTCGAAGACCTCGCGGGCCACCGCCTCCTCCAGGCTCTCGCCCGGCTCGACGAAGCCGGCCAGGGTCGAGTACATGGCGTCGGGCCATTCAGGCTTGCGGGCGAGCAGGCAGGCGCCGTCCCGGACCACCAGCATGATCACGGCGGGGTCGGTACGCGGGAAGTGCTCGTTCCCGCAGGACCCGCAGACCCGCAGGTGACCGCCCTGGCGGGAGTGGGTGGCGCCGCCGCAGGCCCCGCAGAATAGGTGATTCCGGTGCCAGTGCATCATCCCCCGGGCGTGGGCGAGAAGGGATGCCTGGCTGCGTTCCATGAGGGCCGCGGCCCGCCGCAGGTCCATGAACCGGGCCGGCTCCACCAGGCCGCTGAGCGGTCCTTGCTCGTGGTCCGACAGGTCGATGGCGGCGACGGCGGTCTCGCCGTCCAGGCCGAGAAGGGCCACGTGTCCGGCGAGCTCGATGAGTTTGCGGGCGTCTCCGCCGGCGATCAAGGCGGCCTCCGGCGCGGCCCCGCCGGTGATCAGGCTGCGGTTCCGCCACACGGGCACGACCAGCGTGTCCCGGCGGCCCAGGCGTTCGGCCACCCAGGCCTCGTCGCGGCGCCGGACGCCCGCCCGGTCCAGCGCGCCGCCGGTGTAAAACACGCTCGCGTACATGGCCGGAGCCTGACACAGCCCGCCCGGCCGGGCAACCGGGCGCGGCCGGATAGCGCTCTTGGCGCGGCCCGATCTGAGATTTCCCTTGGTTGGGGCCGATCCCCTTGATATTTTTCAGGAGTTAAGATGTTGAAACCATTCCATTTGGCCGCGGCCTTCGCATCGGTGGTGTCGGCCTGCGGGTCGTACCAGGGCCAATTTTACGCTCAAGGCTGTCTCGCCGACGCCGCCGAGCGCGTGCAGGCGGCGGACTGGGCCAGGGTCAAGACCATCACCATCAGGGTCCGGCGTGACGAATTCGAGCCGATGATCATCTCCTTGACCCAGGACCGCCCCTACGTGATGCGCCTGGAAAACGGGGACCGGGCGAGTCACGTCTTCCGGGCGCCGGATTTTTTCAAGGCCATCGCCATGGAGAGCGCCACCGTCGGCGGCCGGGAACTGGCCGAGGGCTGCCCCGTCCGCGTCGTCCTGGAGGCCGGGGAGACGGCTGAATTCCGCTTCGTCGCGGTCCGCGACGGCCACTACAATTTCGTGGACTCGCTGCTTCCCTTCATGTCCCGAGGCGGGCCTAGCGGCGTCATCGTCATCGAGCCCAGGCGGACCTTCACCATCGGCACCCTGTATCCGGTGAAAATCGAAGAGCCCGTACCGGCCGCGCCCGCCCAGCCGCCGGCGCCCGTGGAAACGGCGCCCAATCCCTTCGACACCTACGAGCCCCCCGCCGATGACGCCGGCAAGGCCGCCCCCGACGCGGAGCCGAATCCCTTCGATGCCGTCATGCCGGCGCCCGGGGATTCCGGCGCGGCCGCCCCGGACGAAGCGCCCAGCCCCTTCGATGCCGTCGAGCCGGCGCCCGCCGAGGGCAAGGAGTCCAGCCCCTTCGATGCCGTCGAGCCGGCGCCCGCCGAAGGGGAGGCGCCGGGTCCCATGGTCCAGACCATGCCGCCCGGGGAGCCGGCCCCGGCGCCCGATACGGAAGACGGCACGGACCCCTTCGGCGCCCTGGAGCCGGACCGGACGCTGCCCATGGAATAGGGGGAGCCCGCCGCAGGACCGGCTTTCGATTCGCGGACCCCGCTGGTATAGTCGAGGCGGGAGGCTGGCGGCGGACAGGCCCCTCGCCAACCCGGTCAGATCCGGAAGGAAGCAGCCGTAACGAGCACTAGGCCTGGGTCGTCCGTTCAGTCTCCCGCTTCACGCCGTCAGGGTCCTTCCATGACCGATTCCTCGCCCCCAGAAGCCAAGCCCGATTACCGCGTCCTCGCCCGCAAGTACCGGCCGGCCGACTTCTCGGGCCTGATCGGCCAGGAAGCCATGGTGCGGACGCTCACCAACGCCATCGGCTCGGGAAGGCTCGCCCATGCCTTCATCCTCACCGGCGTGCGCGGGGTCGGCAAGACCACCACGGCCCGCATCATCGCCCGGGCGCTGAACTGCGTCGGCCCCGGGGACGACGCCGATCACGGGCCGACGGCGGACCCCTGCGGGGCGTGCGAACACTGCCGGGCCATATCCAACGACAACCACATGGACGTGATCGAGATGGACGCCGCCAGCCGCACCGGCGTCGACGACATCCGCGAGCTCATCGAGAGCGTCCGCTACCGGCCGACCTGGGCGCGCTTCAAGGTCTACATCATCGACGAGGTCCACATGCTGTCGCGCAAAGCCTTCGACGCGCTGCTGAAGACCCTGGAGGAGCCGCCCGAGCACGTGAAGTTCATCTTCGCCACCACCGAGATCCGCAAGGTCCCGGTGACCGTTCTCAGCCGCTGCCAGCGCTTCGACCTCAGACGGGTGGACAGTGAAACCCTGGCCAAGCACTTCCGGCACGTGGCCGACGAGGAAGGCGCCCGGATCGCCGACGACGCCCTCCAACTGATCGCCCGGGTCGCCGACGGCAGCGTGCGCGACGGCTTGAGCCTTCTCGACCGGGCGCTGGCCCACGGTGGTGCGGGAGACTCCGGCGACGTGGACGCCGGCCAGGTGCGCGCCATGCTCGGCCTCGCCGACAGGACGGTGACCTTCGACCTGCTGGAGGCGGTGATGAAGGGCGACATCAAGGGGGCGCTCGCCCTGATGGCGGATCAGTACGCGGCCGGCGCCGACCCGGTCCTGGTGCTCGGCGACATGCTGGAACTGGTCCACTGGCTGACCCGGATCAAGGTGGTGCCCGGGGTCCTGGACGCCCCCGGCGTGCCCGAGGCCGAAAGGGTGCGCGGCGGCGCCATGGCGGATGGCCTTTCCATGGCCCAGCTGGCCCGCGCCTGGCAGATGCTGCTCAAGGGGCTTGGCGAGACGCAGTCGGCGCCCTGGCCCGAACAGGCCGCCGAGATGATCCTGGTCCGGCTGGCCTATACCGCCGAGCTACCGACACCGGCCGAGGCGCTGGAAGCCCTCAAGGGGAGCCCCGGGGAAAGGTCGGCGTCCGGCGCCCCCGTCCAGGCGGCGGCGCCCAAGGCGGCGCCGGAAAGCGCCTTAGCAGGGGCCGCGCCCCGCCAGGACAGGGCCCAGCCCGAGGCCCGCGACGCGCCCCAGGCGCGGGTGGATCCGGCCACCTTCGCCGACGTGGTGGCGCTGACGGCGGAAAGAAAGGAGGCCCTGCTGCACGCCAACCTGATCGGCAACCTGCATCTGGTCAGTTTCGAGCCCGGCCGCATCGAGTTCCATCCCGGCGACCATGCGCCGCCCGACCTGGCGGGCCAGCTCACCACCTTCCTCAACGAAGCCACGGACCGGCGCTGGGTGGTCACGGTGTCGGGCGATCCCGGCGAGGCCACCATCAATCAACAGAAACAGGCCGAGGCCGCCCGGGCCCGGGCCGAGGCCGCCGAACACCCGCTGGTCAAGGCGGTGCTGGACACCTTTCCCGGGGCCACCATCGAGGACGTCCACCCCGCGGACGACGACTAGAGCAAATCCGGATTAGCTCTGACTTATAGAAATAGAGCGGCTCGGCGCCTTTGACCGGCGCCTCGGAAGTGGTTCCGATCAAGCACGATCCGCTCTAGGCGGCGGGCTCTTCCCCTCCGTTCCGGGGGAGGGAAAAATAAACATGTTGCGCTAGTATAAAGTATACGGTATACATAAAGTGCTTTCCTTCCTCAGTGGAGTTGGGCACACCGGCTCCCTGGACACTGCGTATTTTCAGACTATGCCCCGCATCCCCCTACCGAGACGCGGGGCATTTTTTTTGCCTCGCCCGCCGCCAAGTAATTGACCCCTTTGCGGGGCCGGGAATGAGAGGCCTTTCCCCGGCAATCGGTCCCCCGTCCCCCCGGCGCCGGTGACGACGCCAGTGGCGCCCGCTCCCTCGCCTTGTTATACATTGCGAATACCGCCAACCCTGGGAGACCCAGATGGATAACCTCGGACAGATGCTGAAGAAGGCCGGAGAGCTACAGGCCAAGATGGCCGAGATTCAGGAGCAGATGGCCGCCGTCGAGATCACCGGCACATCCGGGGGCGGCATGGTGCGCGTCACCCTGTCGGGCCGCGGCGAGGCGCGGAAAGTCGCCATCGACCCCACCCTCGCCGACGACACCGAAGTGATGGAAGACCTGATCGTCGCCGCCTTCAACGACGCCAGGTCCAAGGTCGAGGCGCTGATGGCGGAAAAGATGGGCGAGCTCACCGGCGGCATGCCGCTGCCGCCGGGACTGCGCCTGCCGTTCTAGAGCGCTATCGGGCTAGTTGGATAGCGCTCCAGAGCGGTTCAGGATTGATAGGAATCAATTTGATGGGAGCAGATCGGTTCATTCGGGCAGGCGCGGCGCGCCCAGCGATGCCGCAGCATCGGGCAAGCGTTGCAACGCACCCGGGGGACCGATCTGCCCCACCGGAGGCCG
>JADFTO010000058.1 GCA_022560215.1 Pseudomonadota bacterium
TTCGGCGGCGACGGCGGCCAGCGGCAGATCGCGCCAGCCCCGGGCGGCGGCGAGATCGAGGGCGGCGGCCAGGATCCTTTTCCGGGGATCGCGGGGGCGCCCCTTGGCTCGGGTTCGCGGCGGCGCCTTGCGGCCTCCCTTTTTGGCGGCGCCGCCAGGGGAGCGGGCCATGGCTTCCTCCTAACCCGATAGCGCTCTAAGGCACGAGTATACCCCCCGGGACGGGGCCGCGGGCAAGGGGGGCGTCAGCCGGCCATCCGGCGGGAGCGCCGGGCGGCGGCCGCGATGGCCCGGCTGATCAGGGGTTGCAGGCCTTCTGAGCCCATGAGCACCTGCAGGGCCTCCACCGTGGTGCCGCCCGGGCTGGAGACGTTCCGGCGCAGGGTCTCGGGCGACTCCGATGACCGGCCCATGAGCTCTCCCGACCCGGCCACGGTGGCGTTGGCCAGGCGCCGGGCCAGGTCTTCGGGCAGGCCAGCCTCGACGCCCCCTTGGGCCATGCACTCGGCGAGCAGGAAGACATAGGCCGGGCCGCCGCCGGAAAGGGCCGTCACCGCGTCGAACAGGTCTTCGTCGTCGATCCAGGCGACCTCGCCCACGGCCTCCAGGAGGTCGTTGCAGCGCTGCCGCTGTTCTTCGCTCACGGGACCGCTGGCCATGGCCGCCGTGATGCCCCGGCCGATGGCCGCGGGCGTGTTGGGCATGGCGCGCACGATGGCCGCGTCGGCGCCAAGGTAACCTCGAAGGACGCCGGTGGTGGTGCCGGCGGCGATGGACAGGAACACAGCCTGGGCGAAGGGACGGTAGGCGGGGACCACGTCTTCCATGACCTGGGGCTTGACGGCGAAGACAACCGTTTCGACCTCGGAGTCCAAATCGCCTGGATCGGCGAAGACGGCCACGCCCAGGTCCTCCCTCAGGGTCCTGGCGATGGCGGCGTCGGGCTCGACGACGGAGATGTCGCCGGCCTCCATGCCGCGCTCGAGCCAGCCCCCGAGGAGGGCGCCGCCCATCTTGCCGCAGCCCACCAGGACGAGCCGCGAGCCCATGGGGACTCAGGCCTCGCCCAGGGTTTCGATCATGGCGGCGGCCACCGCGTCGGCGGCCGTCCCGCCGCCCCAGATGACGTACTGGAAGGCGGGATAGAAGCGGTCGCATTCGGTGATGGCGATGTCCATCAGGTCCTCCATCTGCTCAGGGGTCGGACCCCGGGTCCCGCGCAAGGGCAGGGCATGGCGGAACATGGGCAGGCCGCCCTCTTCCCAGACGTTGAAATGGCCGAGCCACAGCTTCTCGTTGGCCAGCGACAGGAGTTCGTTGACCTGGGCTCGCTTGCCCGCGGGCACGCGCATGTCGAAGGCGCAGGTGAAATGCATGGCCCCCACCGTGTCGTTCCAGGCGAAATGGAGGTTGTAATCGCACCACCGTCCCGGCACCTGGACGGCCATCTCCCGGTCGTTGCGGCGCTCGAAGGTCCAGTCGTTGCCGTCCACGATGCGCTCGACCACGTCCAGGGGATGGGACGTGGCCTGTTCGACGATAGCGTCCCGCTCCATCATTGGCCCCCTCCAGAGGCTCTGGCGGCTTCCTCCGCTCACCGCCCCGTCATCACCGGAAAACCACGATATGTCGTGGTCGTGCGGAATAAGATATACAAGATATAGTGTGCCAAAAAGAAAATCCGGGCGCAAGTCCGTAATCGGAGAAAGATGGGGATAAGTGGCGGGCGCCCGCCGAGGGGAGGCGCCCGCCCGCCGGCCGGGACTCAAGCGGAATGGTCTCAATGACCTAAGGGTCTGCTTACGGCCACGTCGCAGACCTTTGGAGCCCCCGCCTCGGAGTGCCGCTTTCGATGCGAAGCGGACATTCACTGGATCATGCGAATGGGCGAGTGGGTTCTGATTATCGGTGGTTCCCGTACATCTTGGAATGCAGGGTAGGAATCGTTGCAGATTATTCGAGTGATTTTCTTAAATTGACTGTCAGTCAAGTCTCCTTGAATCCGACCCGTGTCATCTTGCCCCATCCCTTTTCGCCGCGCAGGAATTGCCACCATCCTAACATTCGCCAGACGTTGTTGAGCTGCCGGTAGCCGAAGTTCTCCAGCACAGCCACGGCGGTCAGCACGCAGAGATCAGCGGCCGAAGGGAAACGCTTCAACTCCATTTCCTCCAGGATCAACGAACTGACGCTGATAAAGATGCCGAAGACGAAAGAAATTGCCAAATAGGCCGCGAAGAACTCCCACGACAACACGCCCATGAGCCAGAAGATAGGCATCAGGACGTAGCCGAAGGCCTCAACCACCGGCGCGATCACATCGACGATGAAGACTTGGACAAAGCCGACAACTCCGGCCACCCCGTAACGCGGATTGCCTAGCATTCGTATGTGCTTGAAAAAGGTTTCCAGCGCACCCCTTTGCCAACGTTTTCGCTGGTTACCTAGAATCTTTAGCGACTCAGGTGCTTCGGTCCAACAGACGGGCTCGGGAATGAAGCGAATCTCATAATCCTTGTTTGTTTCGCACATATAGCGGTGCAGCTTGACGATGATCTCCATGTCCTCGCCGACCGTGCCTTGGCTGTAGCCGCCGATGGCGAGGACAGCCGAGCGGCGGAAGATTCCGAATGCCCCGGAAACCAGCAACATGGCGTTTATGGAACCCAACGCCAGCCGACCGAAGAGGAAGGCGCGCAAGTACTCGACGATCTGAAACAGCGCCACCAGGTTCTTAGGCAAGCCCACCGACAGGACTCTTCCGGAGCGCACCTGACAGCCGTTGGCGAGCCGGATTGTCCCGCCGACGGCAACGACCCGGTCCGTTTCCTCCATGAAGGCCTCGACGACACGGATCAACGAATCTGCCTCGAGGATAGAATCGGCATCCACCGCGCAAAAGAGAGGTGAGCGCGAAATGTTGATGCCGGCGTTCAATGCGTCTGCCTTGCCGCCGTTCTCCTTGTCGACAACCAGTAGACGGGATTGGCTGGATGAGGTGTAAATCTCCCTCACCGGTTGGTGTTCGACTGCCTCCACGTAGGCCACGTCCGCCGGCTTGAGATCGAAGGTGGTTATCAGTTTGTCAAGCGTGCGATCATTAGAGCCATCGTTTATGACGATGACCTTGAAGTTGGGATAATGGAGAGCCAAGAGCGAACGGACACTTTCCACGATCGTCGCTTCCTCATTATAAGCGGGCACCAGGAGGGCAATGGGAAGGGCCGCGTCGCTCAGCTTCCACCAGGCTTCAGCGGAATCGAGGATCTTGGGCTTGCGGTGTAACACCCACCAGGCAACGACAAGCTGGATCAGATAGAAGACGTTCTGGATGACACCGACTGCTATTGTGGTGATGGCGATATAGAGTGCAGCCGACTTTCCCACATCCATAATCGCTTGCCAGTCCGGGGTCATGCGGCTTTCCTCTCGGCAAGGACCAGCTCGGCGAAGTGCCCCGCTTCGCTGTCCACGCAGGCGATCCGCCGAAGTTCCTCGAGCCCTACACTGCCCAGCTCCGCCAGCGCCCTGGCGGCCCGGTAGCGGACCCACCATGTCGTATCGTCGAGCAATGCCGCCAGCAACGGCACGGATTCTTCGATTCCAATACGCCCGGCGGCGATGGCGGCTTGGGTCCGCACCTCCCAGGCCGTGTCCTGAAGGCCGTTGAGTACAAGAGGAATCGCATCCGGGTGCTGCATGGTGGCGAAGGTGCGGAAGGTCTCGGCGCGGACATCGATGGACCGGTGATCGGCCAATGGAAGGATAGCCGGCAGCACACTGTAATCGCCCGCGCGGCCAAGGGCGTGTATGGCGAGAACCTTGACAAAGTCGTTTACGTCCGCGGCAAGGATTTCAGTCATGCTTGGGGCATCACGTTTCGCCAAGTCCTTGAACAGGGTCCTTAGTTCCCTTGTCTTGACGACCGTGCCAACCTCCAGCTTTTCGATCATTGCCAAAATTGAGAACGCATATGGCGACGCAACGAGCGCCTTGGCGGCGGCCATTCTGATTTGCTGCGAACGGTCGTTCAACGCCTGCCACAGGGCCTTTTTCACCTCTTCGCTTTCAAACATCGAGAGGTTGGCGATTGCCTGCAAGCGCCCTTTGTCTCTACCGGAAGCCAGTTGTTTCAAAAAGACTTCGTCAACGCCTAAGTCTTTCAGGATATGGACCAGGTCGCTTCGGGTGTCGCCCCGGATGACGCTGTATAATCCGCGCACGATGTCGCCCACCAATCCTGCGTCCTGGTCCGAAAACTGGTGCTCGTAAAGCAATTTGGGGTCGTCCAGGGCCTGAATGACGATGGCTTCGAGTTCCGCTCGTCGCGCCGCCAAAATCCTGTCCCGATGGTCCGACCATAGCCGTTTGATGATTAGCGCCCCCATCATTAAAATCGATAGCGCGCCCAAGAACCACGACGCCCACCAAATACCTGCCAGCAATGTCATGAGTGGGAAAATACTGTCTTTAGAAACGCACAGAAAGGCCAAGCGAGAGTTCGCGCCGGGTGTATGACTGTTGGCGGCTGTCGTGGGCGAAGTCGACGCGCACTGCAAGGTTGGGTGTCACGTCGAAGATAACCCCGGCGATCGTCGTAAACACGTCCACGGTATTGCCGAGGTCGGTCTCCGGGCTCTTGGCCCTACCGGTATAGACCCGCACCCGGTCATGTGCCTGAATGTCGATCTTGGCCAGCCAACCGTTGAGCCATTTGCCGACGCTATCGTCGTAGGCGGTGATCCGGCGCCCCGTGATCCAGACACGGCCTTCCAAGAGGTATAGCACCACGCCGGGATCGGTGTTGGAGACATCGACGGTGGGGTAATGACGATGGCGCAGATCAAGGGTGGCACTCAAGGGACCAATCCACTCAGTGCCGTCGAGAAGCCGCACATCGCCCCCGGCAGCGACGCCCCACCGGGGCAGGAAATCGGCCGTCGGGGTTATCTCGACACGCAGATGGGCGCCACCATTTGGGGAGAACCTGTAGGCACCTCCCAGTTGCAGGTTCTCGTCCACTAGACCGTGGCGGCGGCTTCTCTGATATCGAGCGTCGACAATCATGTTGTTGCCGAAGCGCCGGACCAGTTGCGCGTAACCTTCATGCCAGTCCTTGACCGGCCGGCGGCCGAACCGGCTTCTCACGTAGCCCGCGTTCAACTGCCAGGCCAAGGCAGGAGGTTCCTCGGCCCGGAGGCGTCCCTGGACCTCGGAGGAGTTCGGCTCAAGTGCCAGGGCGCGCTCGAAATACAAGCGGGCCTCGTCTGTCTGGCCTTGGCCTCTGAGGGCATCGCCGAGTCCGATCAGCAGCGTTATGTTATGCGGCATCTTTTCCAGGACCGGGCGGAAAATTAACTCTGCCTCTCGATGGCGTCCGTCGAATAAGGCGAGCCGGCCCTTGAGTATCCGTGCTTCCAAATTCCCGGGATACAACCTGAGCAGGGCGTCGACATCCGTTTCCGCCTCCTCGAGCCGGCCGCCCCAGCTCTTGACGCGGGCGACGGCAATCAACAGGTCCACGTTGTCCGGTTCGAGCTTGAGGCCCTTGGTTAGGGTCGACAAAGATTCATCATATTTTTTGTCATAAGCCTGAACCAACCCAAGCAGCAGGATGGCGTCCGCATTTTCCGGTTGCAGGGACAAAGCATCCCCGAATAAACGCTCGGCCGCCGAGAAATTGCCGGCGTCGCGGGCACGCAGTCCTTGCTGATAAAGTTCCTCGAACGTCGCCGCCCCTGCGCTGCCGTTCAACATCACGAAGCCCATGAAGGCAGCCACGAACAGGAATGCGCGGCGGGGTCCGGTCAATCGGGACACATTTCTCCCAGGATTCGTTTGACGCGGGCAAACAGCTCTTCCGGCATGAACGGCTTTACCAGGTAATCAGCCGCTCCCATGTCGAGTCCGCTAACGATGTCGCCCTCCAACTTTCGGGCCGAGAGAAATACGACTGGAATGTCTTTGGTTTCTTCGTTTTGTTTCAGCCGCTGGAGTACTTCCAGCCCGTCCATTCCTGGCATCATGCCGTCGAGAATTACCAAGTCCGGCTGGGCGGAGGTAACCATCTCCAATCCTGATTCGCCGTCGTGGGCGCTAGAGACCTGCAAACCCTTCTGCGTCAACTTGTGCGTCAGGAGCTTGACGAGCAGTTCGTCATCATCGACGATAATAACGCGGCAGGGTTTGGCGGATTCCGCCATGGTCTTACCTTGCAGTTTGAACAGTTGAATTTCTGTTTTAATTCTACCTTATATTTATAATCTTTAACACCTGTAATCATTGTTAATTACTTATGACTGACAACATCGACCACGTAATGGCGGAATTTCAGCACCAGTTCCTTGACCGGGCTAGGGAACTGGTTTCAAAGATACGACAGGATATTGATCGGCTCGACGGTGAGGAAGATGCAATCTCGGAACTGATTTTCGCCGTCCACAAGATCCACGGAAGTGCCGGCACTTTTGGCTTTACCCTGCTCAGCCGCCTCGCCGGCGACTTGGAATTACTTCTCGACGACGGCAACCGGGACGGCGCCCGCCTGCACCAGCTCGCCGATGCGCTTGCGACCGTCATTGAGGCAGGCGGGAATCTCTCTCCGGAAGCGGAAACACGACTCCTGCAAGGTTTGACCGGCACGCGGATGACGACCCCGTGAATTAGGCTGCACTCTCTGGAACGTTATTTACAACGCTTTCCGTTGATCACGGGCAGGCCTGCAAAAAACCTGCTCTACGAGACGCCTTCGTTGGCCTGCCCCCGCGAACGGTACCACTTTTCGAGTTAAATTCGTATCCGCCGCGAGGGTCCGAACGGCCCATCGCCCCGTCATCACCGGGAAACCACGATATGTCGTGGTCGTGCGGAATCTACAAGATATAGGGTGCCAAAAATCCCGGGCGCCAGTCCGCAATCGGAGGAAGATGGGGATAAATGGGGGGCGCCCGCCGAGGGCAAGCGCGCGCCTCCCGGCCGGGACTCAAGCGGACCTAGGGTGTGGTCTTGGCGGCGGCTTTCCTTTTGGGAGCGGTCTTGGCGGCGGGCTTCTTCCCGGCGGCGGCCTTGCCCTTTGTGGAGGCCGTCTTGCCTGCTTTCCTGGCCGTCTTGAGCGGAGCGCCCTTGGCCAGCCGGGCCTCGATGCGGGTCAGGCGAATCTCCAGCTTCTCCTGCTCGGCGCGGGCCTTGCTGGCCACCGCCTTGACGGCCTCGAACTCGTCCCGGGGGACGGCGTCCATCTGGGCCATCAGGCGTTCGAGTTGCTGGCGGATGAGGGTGTCCACCTCGCCCTTGATGCCGGCCAAGGTGGAAACGGCGCCGCCCGCCACCTTCGCCAGGTCGTCGAGGATGCGGTTGCGGGTCTGCATGGCTTCCCTCCCGGGCCGGTGGTTGCAAAGGCCTAAAAGGCATTATGGAACCGGGACTGAGCCAGCGCAACCGGCTTGCGGGGCCGCCGGGCCGGTCCTATAAACGCCGAGGCCAGGGGCTGGAAGGGTTAAGGAAGTGTATGTGGTGACGGGCGGCGCCGGCTTCATCGGCTCCAACGTGGCGGCGGCCCTGGAGGAGCGGCGCCGGGGAAAGGTCGTGGTCTGCGACCGGCTCGGCGACGGGGACAAGTGGTTGAACATCGCCAAGCGCGAACTGGCCGACGTGATCCCTCCCGAAGATCTTCTGCCGTTCCTCGACGACAACGGCTCCGGCATCGGGGCCGTGGTCCACATGGGCGCCATCTCCGACACCACCGCCAGCGCCGGGGACAGGATCGTGGACACCAACTTCCGGCTGCCCTTGCGGTTGTGGCGCTGGTGCGCGGAGCGCCAGGTGCCCTTTATCTACGCCTCGTCGGCGGCCACATACGGCGACGGCTCCCAGGGCTTCGGCGACGACGGCTCGCCCGACGCCCTGGCCCGGCTCAGGCCCCTCAACGCCTACGGCTGGAGCAAGCACCTGTTCGACCGCTGGGTGGCGCGCATGGTCCAGGACGGCGAGCCCCGCCCCCCCCAGTGGGCCGGGCTCAAGTTCTTCAACGTCTACGGGCCCAACGAGTACCACAAGGGGGGCCAGAAAAGCGTCGCCGCCCAGCTCTTCACCCAGGTCCGCGAAGGCGGCCCGGCGCGCCTGTTCACTTCCCACAATCCGGACTATCCCGACGGCGGACAGAGGCGCGATTTCGTCTGGGTCGGCGACTGCGTGGACGTGATCCTGTGGCTGCTGGAAAACGAAGGCGTCAGCGGGCTGTTCAACTGCGGGTCGGGGCGGGCGCGCACCTTCGAGGACGTGGCGCGGGCCGTCTTCGCGGCCCTCGGCCGGGAGCCGGAAATAGAATTCATCCCCATGCCGGACGCCATCCGCGACCGCTACCAGTACTTCACCGAAGCCGACATGGGCCGCCTTTCCGCCGCCGGCTACGCCAAGCCCTTCACCTCGCTCGAGGATGGCGTCGGCCGTTACGTGAGCGGCTACCTGGCCGCCTCCGACCCGTACGTTTGAGCCCGATGACCTTCGTCATTCCCTATCCCATGATCGATCCGGTCCTCCTTCAGTTCGGGCCCGTCGCCATCCGCTGGTACTCGCTCGCCTACATCGCCGGCCTCCTTCTCGCCTGGCGCTATATGCGGGCGCTGGCCAAGCATCCGCCGCAGCCGGCGTCGGCGGTGGACCTCGACGATTTCCTGGTCTGGGCGACCCTCGGCGTGATCCTCGGCGGGCGGCTGGGGTACGTGATTTTCTACAAGCCCGAATTCTACCTGGACAATCCCCTGGCCATCCTCCAGGTGTGGCGGGGCGGCATGTCCTTCCACGGCGGGCTGCTCGGCGTGCTGGTGGCCGGCATCCTGTTCGCGCGCCGGCGCTCCATCGCCTATCTCCCCTTCGCCGACCTGCTTGCCTGCGCCGCCCCCATCGGGTTGTTCCTGGGGCGCCTGGCCAATTTCATCAACGCCGAGCTCATCGGCCGGGTGACGGACGTGCCCTGGGCCATGGTCTTCCCAGGCGGTGGGGAGGTGCCCCGCCATCCGAGCCAGCTCTACGAGGCCGCATTGGAAGGGCTGGGGCTGTTCGTCCTGCTTTACGTGCTGTGGCGGATGGAGGGAGTGCGCCGGCGGGCCGGCCTGCTCACCGGGGTCTTCCTCTCGGGCTACGCCTTGGCCCGCTCACTTGCCGAGCTCTTCCGCCAGCCCGACGTCCACATCGGCTTTCTCCTCGGCGGCACCACCATGGGCCAGTGGCTGTCGGCGCCCATGCTGGCGATCGGGGTGTACCTGATCGTGCGCGCCAAGCCGGAAGAGTAATCCTTGCATGGCCGGCCTGGCCGATCACCTGCGCCGCCGCATCGAAGCCCAAGGCCCCTTGAGCGTGGCCGAGTACATGGCGGACGCCCTCGGCCACCCCCGCTTCGGTTATTACATGACCCGCGATCCACTGGGCGCCGCCGGCGACTTCATCACGGCGCCCGAGATCAGCCAGATGTTCGGCGAGCTGATCGGCCTTTGGTGCGTGGTCCAGTGGCGCTCCATGGGCGCCCCGGACCCATTCCGCCTGGTGGAGCTGGGGCCCGGCCGGGGGACGCTGATGGCCGATATCCTCGGCGCCGCCAATGGCGCCGATCCCGAATTCACCGCCGCGCTGAGGCTTCATCTGGTGGAGACCAGCCCGACCTTGCGTGCCGCTCAAGAAGAAGCGCTCGCGTCCGCCCGTCCTCAGCCCGCCTGGCACGACCGCCTCGAGGACGTGGCCGAAGGCCCCCTGATCGTCATCGCCAACGAGTTCTTCGACGCCCTGCCGGTGCGCCAGTTCGAACGCTCCCACGAAGGCTGGCGCGAGCGCCTGGTGGACTTAGAAGGGGACGGATTTTGCTTCGTTCTCTCCCCGCCCCTCGAGGCGGCGCCCCCCCTGCCGCCCGGGCTCGGGCGCTGGCGCGACGGGGACGTGGCGGAGGTTTCGCCCTCAGGGCTAGAGATCGCCGCCGCCATCGGCGGGCGCCTGGCCGCTTCGAGCGGAGCCGCGCTGATCATCGATTACGGCCACGCGGAGAGTGCCGCCGGCGACACCCTGCAGGCGGTCAAGGACCACGCCTATCACGGCGTGCTCGAAAGCCCGGGCGAGGCGGACCTGACGGCCCACGTGGACTTCGCCGCCCTGGCCCGGGCGGCCGCCGGCGCCGGCGCCGTCGTTTTCGGTCCCATGGGCCAAGGCGCGTTCCTCGAAGCCTTGGGCATAGGCGCCCGCGCCACCGCCCTGACCCGGAAGGCGGTCCCCGATCAAGCCCGGGAAATCGCCGCCGCCAGGGCGCGCCTGACAGGTTCCATGGGTGAGCTGTTCAAGGTCATGGCCATCTCAACCCCCGGCCTGCCGCCGCCGCCGGGCTTCGACTGAGCGCCGTCCCGCCCGAGGTGCTTTTGACAGGTGCCCGGCCTTAACCATAATGGGGCCATGATCAGCGCCCGCACCCTGGACAAGGCCGCCGGCGTCGGCCACGGCTTCTTCACCCGCCGGGGCGGCGTCAGCGAGGGGCCATTCGCGTCGCTCAACTGCGGGCTCGGGTCCGGCGACGATTTGTCCCGGGTGGGGGCCAACCGGGCCCGCGCCATGGAAAGGCTCGGGCTCTCAGGTCCCGACCTGGTCACCGCCTGCCAGACCCATTCCGCCGCCGTCCACGTGGTGGAGACTCGGCCCGATGATCCGCCACGGGCCGACGCCTTGGTGACGCGCGCCCGGGGAATAGCCTTGGGCGTGCTCGCCGCCGACTGCGCGCCGGTCCTCTTCGCCGACGCCGGCTCGGGCGTGATCGGCGCCGCCCACGTCGGCTGGCGGGGCGCCCGGGCAGGGATCCTGGAGGCCACCGTCCGGGCCATGACGGACCTAGGCGCCCGGGCCGGCGGCATCATGGCCGCCATCGGGCCCTGCATCGGGCCTGAGTCCTACGAGGTGGGGGCTGAATTCCAGGCCGCCTTCACCGGCGACGACGCGGACGACGGGGACCTGTTCCGGCCCGCCGAAAGGGAGGGGCACTTCCGCTTCGACCTTCCCGGCTACATCGCCCGGCGGCTGTCGCGTCTCATGCCCGGGGCCGTGGAGGCCCTTCCCTTCGACACCTGCGGCGAGGAGTCCCGCTTCTTCAGCTACAGGCGCGCCTGCCTCGAGGGCGAGACCGAGTACGGGCGCTGCCTCTCGGCCATCGCCCTGGAGGGCTAAGGGCGTGCGCGGCCTGCTTTTCGCCATGCCGTTGCTGATCCTCGCCGCCTGCGCCGCCGACCCCGACGCCGGGACGGACGGCGGCGGCCAGGGAGTCCGTGTCGATCCCATAGACGGGCCGAGCGTCCCCATGGCCAGGCTGTTGGCCGAATCGGTGACGGCCGGGCTGCAGGCGCTCAAGGTGCCGGCGACCATCGCCTGGCCCTCGACCAGCCGTTTCGTGCTCAAGGGCCGGGCCGAGGCCAACCGGACGGACCCGGGCGTGCCCTTCATCGTGCTCATCCACTGGACCCTCTCGGACCGCTCGGGCCGGCGAGTGAGTTCCTTCACCCAGGGAGTCCGGGGCACCTGGATGCAATGGGAATACGGCGATCCCAAGATCATCCGCTCGGTGGGCTCGGGCGCGGCCAGGTCCATCGCCGCCATTATCGGCGATGAAGGCGCGCCCGGCCCCGGGCCGCTGAAGACGGGGCTCCTGGTGCGCCCCGTCCAGGGGGCGGGCGGGGAGTCCCTGACCCGCGCCATCAAGGAGGCCCTCAGGGCCGCCGACGTTTCCATCACCGAGGACACCCGGCAGGCGGCCCTGGTCCTGGAAGGCCGGGTCGCCGCCGCCGCTCCCCTCGGCGGCCGGCGGAGGATCACCATCGTCTGGACCGTGTTCACCACGGACGGGGACCAGGTGGGCAGGGCGACCCAGGAGAACACGGTGCCCGACGGCAGCCTGGCGTCCGCCGCCGAGGCGGAAAAAGTGGCGCGGGCCGCCGTCGAGGGCATCACGGCCATCCTCGCCGAGGTCGGGGGCGTGACTTCCGCGAGGTCCGGACGCGCCTCCCCGGGGCCGGCCTTATCTCCCTCCACGCCGGCCCTCCCCCGCATTCCCGGGCGCGCCCCGCCCCCGTTCTGAATGCTAGAGCACTATCGGGCTAGTTGGGATCAATTTGATGGGAGCAAATCGGTTCATCCGGGCAGGCGCGGCGCGCCGCGCGATGCGGTGCATCGGGCAAGCGCCGCAACGCACCCGGGGGGCCGATTTGCCCCACCGGAGGCCGGG
>JADFTO010000059.1 GCA_022560215.1 Pseudomonadota bacterium
TGGCCCTGGCCATCCCCGTGGTGTCGTTCTTCTTTTTTGAAATCGCCTTGAGGAAGACCTTGCCCAAGGGGTTTACCGAGCCCTTGTTCTACCCCCTCTACGACATTTTTCTTTAGGGAGCCTTCCCCGAAAGCGGGGACCTTGGCCATGGGTAAGGGAACGGCATTCTTGCCCCCATGGCCGGCGAAGGGAATATGAACCGTCATGGAAATACTGAACCTCCTCATGGATGGTTTCATCATATCCTTCCAGCCGCTCAACCTCGCTCTTATCATCGGCGGCGTGACCGTCGGCCTGTTCATCGGCGCCATGCCGGGCCTGGGGTCGGTCAACGGGGTCGCCATCCTGCTGCCCATGACCTTCCTGGTGCCGCCGACATCGGCGGTCATCTTCCTCGCCGCCATCTACTACGGCGCCATGTACGGGGGCGCCATCAGCTCCATCATGCTCGGCATACCCGGCGCCTCGACGGCGGTGGCCACAACCTTCGACGGCCGCCCGCTGGCCCTGCAGGGGCTGGCCGACAAGGCCCTGGTGGCGGCGGCGACGGCGTCGTTCGTCGGCGGCACCATCTCGGTCGTCCTGTTCACCCTTTTCGCCCTGCCCATGGCCGAAGTGGCGCTGGCCTTCGGCCCGCCCGAGACCTTCGCGCTCATGATGCTGGCCTTCGCCACGTTCATCGGCCTCGGTGGCGACGACATCCCCAAGACCTTATTCTCCATATTCATCGGCCTGGTTTTCAGCGCCGTCGGCCTGGACATCATCAGCGGCGAGCCGCGCCTGATTTTCGGCGGCCTGACCGGCTTCTTCCACGGCATCAACTTCCTGGTCCTGGCCATCGGCATCTACGGCATCGGCGAGATGCTGTGGACCATCGAGATCAGCCAGGGCGAGGCCATGATGTCGAAAGCAACCGTCACCGTCAAAAGGGTGATCGACAACCTGAAAGAGCTGCTGAGGTTGTGGAAGACCATGCTCATGGGCTCCTTCCTCGGCTACTTCGTCGGCATCCTGCCGGCCGCCGGCGCCACGCCGGGCTCGCTCATGGCCTACGGCGTGGCCAAGCAAATTGCCAAGGACCCGGAGAGCTTCGGCAAGGGCAACGTGGAAGGGGTGGTGGCGCCCGAATGCGCCAACAACGCGGCCTCCACCGGCTCCATGCTGCCCATGCTGACCCTCGGCATCCCCGGCTCCCCCACCACCGCCATCCTGCTCGGCGGGATGGTGATGTGGGGGCTGGAGCCCGGCCCCCTGGTGTTCGTCGACCACCCCGATTTCGTCTGGGGCCTGATCGCCAGCCTGTATTCCGCCAACCTGTTTTCGCTGATCATCAACATCGCCTTCATCCCGGCCTTCATCTGGGTGTTGAGGCTGCCTTTCACCATTCTGGCGCCGATCATTTTCGTGCTCTGCATAATAGGCGGATACGTGCCGACCCAGGACATGCACGACGTGTGGCTGATGCTGATCTTCGGCGTCGTCGGCTACCTCATGCGCAAGCTGGATTATCCGATGGCGCCGGTGGTCCTGGCCATCGTCCTCGGCCCCCTGGCCGAGCCGGCGATGCGCCAGTCCCTGATCGGCTCCCACGGGGACATGACGATTTTCTTCACCCGCCCGATCTCGGGCACTATCATGGCCTTCGCCATCGGGTTCCTGGTCATGCCCCTCATAAAAATGGCGATCGACGCCCGGCGGCGGAAAAGGGAACGAACCTGACTTTTTCGAGATCCCGGACCGCCCCCCGGCAAGGACCGCTTCCGGCCCAGGCGACGAGCCCACATAGATGGGATTGCGCAAGTTTTTGGTATGGGGTATATCATATACCAGAAACATACCCCGCCCCCTGAAACCCCGTGACCATCGAGGATAATCCATGGCCGTCGCCAATCTGAACATCAAGCCCATCGAGGCCGATCTCAGCCTGACCTACCAGACCTACAAGGCCCTCAAGCAGGCCATCACGTCCATGGACATCTACGGCCACGACGAGGAAATCCGGCTCGACGAACACCAGCTGTCCCAGGGCCTGGGCGTCAGCCGGACCCCCATCCGGGAGGCCATGGCGCGGCTGGAACAGGAGGGGCTGCTCCGCATCGTGTCCCGCAAGGGCGCCTTCGTGGTGCGCAAGACCAAGGCGGAAATCCTGGAGATGATCACCGTCTGGGGGGCCCTGGAAAGCATGGCGGCCCGGCTCATCACCCTCAAAGCCAGCGACCGGGAAATCGCCACCCTGCGCGACATGTTCGCCACCTTCGAAAACAGGGAGATCAAGGCCAACATCGACGAATATTCCGATTCCAACATCCATTTCCATCAAAAGGTGATAAGCTTGAGCCACTGCGAGCTGATCGAATCGCTGACGGAAAACCTTTTTATCCACATCAGTTCCATCCGGGCCCATACCATCGGCGAGGACAACCGGTTCAACCGGTCCATCGTCGACCACATGCACATCATCGAGGCCCTGGAGAAGCGGGACACGGAACTGGCGGCTAAGCTGGTCCTGGAACATACCCTTGACTTGGCGGACCACGTGGAGAAGAACGTGGACTATCTGGACTGAACCAACCTCTAGAGCACTATCGGGAGAACGAATGATGGCTGAGGCGGCCGGTAACGTCACCCAACTGCAAACGCCGGAAAAGACCGTATCCGGCGGCCACCTAGTGGCCAAGGCGCTCAAGAACGAAGGCGTGGAGATCATCTTCACCCTTTGCGGCGGACACATCATCGACATCTACGACGGCTGCCTGGACGAAGGCATAAAGATCGTCGACGTGCGCCACGAGCAGGTGGCCGCCCACGCCGCCGACGGCTATTCGCGGCAGTCCGGCAAGACGGGATGCGCCGTGGTCACGGCCGGTCCCGGCACCACCAACGCCATGACCGGCGTCGCCAACGCCTTCCGGGCGGAGAGCCCGATGCTGCTGATCGGCGGCCAGGGGGCGCTCAGCCAGCACAAGATGGGGTCCCTCCAGGACCTTCCCCACGTGGACATGATGGCGCCGATCACCAAGTTCGCCGCCACCGTTCCCGGCACCGAACGCATCGCCGACATGGTGTCCATGGCCTTCCGCGAGTGCCACAACGGCGCCCCGGGGCCGTCGTACCTGGAGATCCCCCGCGACGTCCTGGACGCCAAGGTGGATATGTCACGGGCGCGCATCCCCGAATCCGGCCGCTACCGGGCTTCGTCCAAGAGCATCGGCGATCCGGCGGACGTCGAGAAGCTGGCCGACATCCTGCTAAAATCGAAGCGGCCCTGCGTCCTCCTCGGCACCCAGGTCTGGACCACGGGCGGCACCGAGGCGGCGCGCGCCTTCGTCCGCGCCTTCGACATCCCCGCCTACCTGAACGGATCGGCCCGCGGCACCCTGCCTCCGGGAGATCCCCATCATTTCCACCGCACCCGGCGCCAGGCTTTTGATACGGCCGACGTGATCGTCATCGTCGGCACCCCCTTCGATTTCCGCCTCGGTTACGGCAAGCGCCTGCGGGAGGGCGCCACCGTGGTCCAGATCGACATGGACTACCGCACGGTGGGCAAGAACCGCGACATATCCTTAGGGCTGGTGGGCGATGTCGGGGCCATCCTGCAGGCCGTCGCCGACGCCGCCAGCGGCCGCATCGACAAGGGCGCAAGTGCGCGCCGGGACTGGATGAAGGAGCTGCGGGCGGAGGAAGCGGCGCGCACCGAGAAGCTGATGGGGCTGTTCAAGTCCGAGGCCGTTCCCATCAACCCCTACCGGGTGGCCTGGGAACTCAACGAGTTCCTTACCGAGGACACCATCTACATCGGCGACGGCGGCGACGTGGTGACCATCTCGGCGCAGGCCGTGCAGCCGAAATCCCCCGGCCACTGGATGGACCCGGGGCCGCTCGGCACGCTCGGCGTGGGCACGGCGTTCGCCCTGGCCTCCAAGCTGGTCCATCCCGACAAGGAGGTGCTCTGCTACTACGGCGACGGGGCCTTCGCCATGACCGCCTTCGACATGGAGACCGCCAACCGCTTCGATGCCCCATACCTTGCCGTGATCGGCAACAACTCGGCCATGAACCAGATCCGCTGCGGGCAGATCATGAAGTACGGCAAGCAAAGGGGAAACGTCGGCAACAAGCTGGGCGACGTGCCCTTCGAGCAATTCGCCACCATGCTGGGCGGCCACGGCGAGGGCGTCCGCGAGCCCGCTGAAATCCGCCCGGCCCTGGAACGCGCCCGCGAGGCGGTCAAGTCAGGCAAATCGGCCGTGGTCAACATCTGGGTCGATCCGGAAGAGTACGCGCCGGGGACGAAAAACCAGACCATGTACAAGTGACAAACGTCGAGCCTTCTATATATTCCACAAAACGATAATATAATTCGGCGAGGGGAAAATGGGAAAAGCCCTGGACGGCATTCGCGTGCTCGACATGACGCACGTTCAGTCGGGTCCGACGTGCACGCAGCTTCTGGCCTGGTTCGGCGCCGACGTGATCAAGGTGGAGCGTCCGGGAACGGGCGACGTCACCCGCCATCAGCTGCGCGACCTGCCGGACGTGGACAGTCTTTATTTCACCATGCTCAACAGCAACAAGCGAAGCATCACGCTGAATACCAAGACGGACAAGGGAAAGGAGATATTCACCAAGCTGATCGAAACCTGCGACGTCCTGATCGAGAATTTCGCCCCCGGCGCGCTCGACCGCATGGGCTTCGCCTGGGAGCGCATCCAGGAGATCAATCCCAGGATCGTCTATGCCTCCATCAAGGGCTTCGGCCCGGGTCCCTACGTCGACTGCAAGGTCTATGAGAACGTGTCCCAATGCACGGGCGGATCGGCGTCGACGACCGGCTTCGATGACGGGCCGCCCGTGGTGACGGGCGCCCAGATCGGCGATTCGGGCACCGGGCTGCACGTAGCACTCGGCATCGTCACGGCCCTCTTCCAGCGCCAGACGACGGGCCGCGGGCAAAGGGTCGTCTGCGCCATGCAGGACGCCGTCCTCAACCTCTGCCGGGTCAAGCTCCGCGACCAGCAGCGCCTGGCTCACGGGCCTCTCAAGGAATATCCGCAGTATCCGAACGGCGTCTTCGGCAACGAGGTGCCGCGCGCCGGCCATGCGTCGGGCGGCGGCCAGCCGGGCCACGTGGTGAAATGCGCCCATGGCGGCCCCAACGACTACGCCTACGTGATCATCCAGGTCCAGGGCTGGGCGCCCTTGATGAAGGTGATCGGCCGCGAGGACCTGATCGAGAATCCCGAGTGGGCGACCCCGGAAGCCCGGCTGACGAAGCTCGACGACTGCTTCGCCCTGATCGAGGGATGGACCGTCACCAAGGACAAGTTCGAGGTCATGGAGATCCTCAACGACCTTGGCGTGCCCTGCGGGCCGGTGCTGTCCATGAAGGAACTGGCGGAAGAATCCTCCCTCAGGGCCACCGGCACCGTCGCCGAGGTGGACCACCCGGAGCGCGGCAAGTACCTGACCGTCGGCAATCCCATCAAGCTTTCCGATTCGCCGGTCGAGGTAAAGGCCTCGCCCCTGCTCGGCGAGCACACCGAGGAAATCCTCAAGGAAATCCTCGGCTTCGACGAGGGCGACATCGCCGAAGCGCGCGAGCAGGGAGCGATTTAGCTCCCCTCCCTTCCTGTGCTATACCTTGTCGGACACAAGAGGAGGCGTTCGGCCATGCAGCGTTGGATTCGTTTCGACCATGCCGGGGAAACCGGGTTCGGGACTCTCGACGGCGACGTGATCACGGTCCACGAAGGCGACATGTTCGCCGGCCCCGAGCCCACCGCTCAGACCCTGGCCCTGGATTCCGTAACCGTGCTCACGCCGACGGAGCCCAGTAAGATGATCGCGCTGTGGAACAACTTCCACGCCATGGCCAAGAAGCTGGACCTGTCCATACCCGAAGAACCCCTGTACCTGATCAAGACGGCCAATTCCTTCCTAGCCACCGGCGGAACCATCGTCCGGCCCCCGTCCTACGGCGGCAAGGTGGTCTACGAAGGCGAAATCGGCATCGTCATCGGCAAGACATGCTCAGGCGTGTCCGACGACCGGGCCGCTGACTACATCTTCGGCTATACCTGCATCAACGACATCACGGCCATCGACATCATCAACAAGGACCCTTCCTTTCCCCAGTGGTCGCGGTCCAAGAGCATGGACACCTTCGGCGTCTTCGGGCCCGTGGTGGCGGCCGGCATAGACCCCTCGGGGCTTTCCATCAGGACCGTGCTCAACGGCGAGGAGCGGCAGAACTATCCGGTCAGCGACATGATCCATCCGCCCCGGCGCATCGTCAGTTTCATATCCCGGGACTTGACGCTGTATCCGGGGGACGTCATCGCTTGCGGCACGTCGGTGGGCTTGGGCTCCATGAAGGAGCCCCGCAACACCATCGAGGTGACCATCGAGGGAATCGGGACCTTGAGCAACGTCTTCGAACAGAACGGCGGCCCCAGTTGACCAGTACTCCCTTTCACAATTCCGTATTACATACGACCAGGCATGAGTGGAGGCGGACATGAAAATCTGCATCGTCGGCGCCGGCGCCATCGGCGGGCTGATGGGCGCCAAATTCGCCCTGGCGGGCGAGGACGTAACCCTCATCGACCAAGGCGCGCACCTGGCTGCGATCCGGGACAAGGGCCTTAAGCTGATCTGGGACGGCGAGCACGTCATATCCGACGTCAAGGCCACGGACAGCCTGGAAGAGGCGGGGCCGCAGGATCTCGTGGTCCTCGCCGTGAAGGCCCATTACCTTGAATCGGTGGCGCCCAGGATACCGTCCGTGACGGGGCCCGGGACCATGATCCTGACGGTGCAGAACGGCATCCCCTGGTGGTACTTCCACAACCACGGGGGGCCTTTCGACGGGCGTCGTCTGGAGTCCCTGGATCCCGACGGGGTGCTGGAAAAATACATCGACGGCGACCGCATCATCGGCTGCGTCGTCTACCCGGCGGGCGACGTGCCCGAGCCCGGCGTCATCCGCCACGTGGAGGGCGACCGCTTCCCCATCGGGGAGCTGGACGGCACGGAAAGCGAGCGTGCGAAGACCCTCTACGACGTCCTCGTCAAGGCCGGGTTCAGGTCGCGCATCCTCGACGACATCCGCTCCGAGATCTGGCTCAAGGCATGGGGGAACCTGTCCTTCAACCCGATCAGCGCCTTGACCCACGCCACCCTGGAGGAAATCTGCCGCACCCCCGACACCCGCAAGCTGGCCGAGGCCATGATGAGGGAGTCCCAGGACATCGCCGAAAAACTGGGCGTCACCTTCCGCCACACCATCGAAAAAAGGATCGCCGGCGCCGAAAGCGTCGGCGCCCACAAGACCTCCATGCTCCAGGACGTCGAGGTCGGGCGGTCCCTGGAAATCGAGGCCCTGATCGGGGCCATCCTGGAACTGGGGAAACTGACCGAAACCCCGTCGCCCTCCATCGCGGCCGTCTATGCCTGCGTCAAGCTCCTCAACAAGGTCTTGATCCGGGAAGGGAGGGGCATCGGAATCCACGCCGCCGCCTGATCCCGCTCTAACGGGAGACCAGGGGACATCGGTTCTTGAGAGTCCAGGACAAGGCTTGGCGGGACTTCGTCAAATGGTGCGCCGCCCGGAGCCTCGGCTCCCTGCCGGCCCACCCCTGGACCGTCGCCGCCTATGCCCGCACCTTGGAGGCCCGGCACCGCCATCTTGCCATCGTCAAGCGGGTCAAGGCCATCGCCCGGGCCCATCTCCTGTCGGGCCTGGCGCCCCCCGACAAGCACCCGCTGGTGAAACGGACCCTGCGCATGATCCGCATGCGGCGCCGGCACCGGCTGGCCGCCCTGTTCAGGGCGCAAGACTTCCTCGGCCCCGCCGCCGGTGGCGCCGCCCCCGCGCCGGCCGGGAAAAGGGGGCGCAAGCGGGGACTGCGGGCCAGCCCGAGACTGGTTTCCCGCCGCCCGTGAGGGGAAAGGGGCGCCGGCCTGCCTCACTCGATGGTGATTTCGCGGACGATGGAATAGGTCTCGCCCCCCTCGCGGACCAGCTTGACCTGGCCCCGGTAGACGCCCGGGGCCCAGAGGAGGGCCTTCCGCCCGGTGCCGGCGGCGGCGAATTGGCGGGCGCGGGTTTTTTTTATGGTTATGCTTTTTTGGAAGACCTTGGACTCGCCGGGGCCGGTGATGATGAAATTCAGCCTGTCGCCCTTCCGCACCCGGAACATGTCCACCCAGAGGACCAGGGCCGGCGCCATGCGTGAAAAAGTCTTTTCCCGGTAACGGCCGTCACGTGCTCCTTCCTGATCGGGCTTGGTTGTGGCGAAGCCGGCGGAATAGAGGGCCGTCGGCCTGTAGGGCAGCTTCGCCAGCACGTCCGCCTTCCAAAGGGGGTCCTCGCCCGGGCCGCATTCGTCCTTGCGGGCGAGGCCGACGAAGGGATCGACGATTTCCTTGCCCTTGCGCACGGTCAGGTGCAGGTGGGGGAATGAGGTGGCGCCCGACAGCCCGACCAGTCCGATGGGCTGGCCGGCCGTGACCTCCTCGCCCTTCATGACGGCGATGCTGCCCTTCAGCATGTGGCAGTACTGGGTGTCCCAGCCGCCGCCATGGCTGATGCGGACGCCGTTGCCGCAGTCCTTGCCCTTCAGCGCCTTGAGCCCGCCGGCCTCGCGGACGTCGATGTCCGCCATGCCGTCGCGGACGCCAACCACCCGGCCCGGCGCCGCCGCCAGGACGGGGACGCCGGCGCGCATGGCGGCCTTGTCCCGGATGGCGATGTCGGTGCCCTTGTGGCGGCTGACCGTGGCGCTGGTTCCGTTGTAGGTGGCCTTGCCGCAGGCGTAGTCGCGGATGCCCTTGGTCGGGTCGTGGTCCACGTAACTGGGGATCCAGCAGGACAAGCCCGGCGTGCACTCGAGCGGAAAGTCCAGTTTCAGGGTTTCCGCCGCAGCCGCCGGCGCGGGCATGAGCCAGGCGGCCAACAGGGCCGCCGCCCAGGCCGCCTCTCTTGGGCTCGAGGGACATCCCATCGCCATCGGTGAATCCATAGCAATTCCGGGGCCCGAATGAAACGGCTGACTTTCGCCGTGGCCGCCGCCCCCGGCGAATGTATCCCTTGCCGCCCCCCGTTTTGGTCCCTACATTGCGCCCCGGAAACGGGAGCCTTATGCGGATTTTTCGCCATTATTCGGACTTGCCCACGGAAACGCGGGGCGCGGCGGTCGCCGTCGGCAACTTCGACGGCCTGCACCTCGGGCACCGGGCGGTGATCGGCGAGGCCGGGGTCATCGCCCGGGCGGCGGGGCTGCCCTGGGCGGTGCTCACCTTCGAGCCCCACCCGAGGCGCATCTTCAATCCGGACGCCGATCCTTTTCGCCTGACGCCATTGCGCTGCAAGGCTCGGCTGGTGGAGGAAATGGGCGTGGACTGCATGATCGTTCTGCGCTTCGACCGTGAATTCTCCAAGCGAGGCGCGGAATCCTTCGTCCGCGACGTGCTGGTCGACGGCCTCGGCGCCGCCCACGTGGTGTCCGGCTATGACTTCGTCTTCGGCCACCGGCGCAAGGGAAACTGCGAGCTGCTCCTGCGCATGGGAAAGGAGCACGGATTCGGGGTCACCGCCCAGCAGGCGCTCGAGGACGAAAATGGGGAGGTCTATTCATCGACCCGGGCGCGCGATTTCCTGAGGGGCGCCGACCCCGTCGCCGCCAGCCGGGTGCTGGGCCGCCCGTTCGAGATCGAGGGCCGGGTGGTGCCGGGCGACGGTCGCGGGCAAGCCCTCGGTTATCCGACGGCGAACGTCTGCCTCGGCGACTATCTCAGGCCCGCCGTCGGCATTTACGCCGTCCGCGCCGGCCTCGAAAAGGGGCCCTGGCACGACGGGGCCGCCAGCCTCGGCTACCGGCCCACCTTCGGCGGGGAGGACCTGGTTCTGGAAGTCCACCTGTTCGATTTCCACGGCGACCTCTACGGCCGGCGCCTGCGCGTGAACATGGTCGAGTACCTGCGCGCGGAAGAGAAATTCGACGGCATCGGCCCCCTGAAGGCTAAAATGGCCGAGGACTGCGCCCGCGCGCGGCGGATCTTGCGGCGGCGGTTCCTGGCCTCGGCGTGAGGGCGCGGACGGACCCATGAGCGTGGACTACAAATCGACGATTTTCCTGCCCCGCACCGACTTTCCCATGAAGGCGGGGTTGCCTGAGCGCGAGCCCAAGACCCTCGAGCGCTGGCAGGAGGACGGGCTTTACTCCAAGCTGCGCCAGGCGAGCCGGGGGCGGGAGAAATTCATCCTCCACGACGGCCCGCCCTACGCCAACGGACACCTGCACATCGGCACGTCCCTCAACAAGATCCTCAAGGACGTGATCAACCGCTCCCAGCAGATGATGGGCCGGGACGCCAACTACGTTCCGGGCTGGGATTGCCACGGCCTGCCCATCGAGTGGAAGATCGAGGAAAAATACCGCAAGAAGAAGAAAGACAAGGACGAGGTGCCCCTCATCGAGTTCCGGAAGGAATGCCGGGAATTCGCCGAGCATTGGATCGATGTCCAGCGCGAGGAGTTCAAGCGTCTCGGCGTCATCGGCGACTGGGACAACCCCTACACCACCATGAGCTTCGCCGCCGAGGCCCAGATCGTGCGCGAGATGGGCAAGTTCCTGATGGACGGCTCGCTCTACAAGGGCGCCAAGCCGGTGATGTGGTCGCCGGTGGAAAAGACGGCCCTGGCGGAAGCCGAGATCGAATACCACGACCATACCTCGATAACCGTTTACGTGCGGTTTCCGGTCATCGCCGGGCCGCCGCAGTTCATGGGCGCGGATATCGTCATCTGGACGACGACGCCGTGGACCATGCCCGGCAACCGCGCCGTCGCCTTTGGCCCGGACATCGATTACTGGGGCATCGAGGTCACCAAGGCGGATGAGGACAGCCTCGTCGCCCCGGGCGATAAATTCATTGTTGCGTCGGCGCGCTACCCCGTTTTCGAAAAGGAAGTGAAGATCGATAAGCCCAATGTGTTCTGGGAAGGTAAGGGACGCGAACTGGAACGAGTTGTCTGCGCCCATCCACTCAGGGGCCAGGGCTACGATTTCGACGTGCCGGCGCTCCCCGCCGGTTTCGTCACCACCGAGGAAGGCACTGGCATCGTCCACATCGCGCCGGGGCACGGGTCCGACGACTGGGAACTGGGCATGGCCAACGGCATCGAGGTGCCCGAGACCGTCGGCGAGGACGGCTGTTTCTTCGATCACGTGCCGTTGTTCGCCGGCAAGCACGTGTTCAAGGTCAACGGCGAGGTCGCCGACACCATTGAAGCCGCCGGCGGCTTGTTGGCGCGGGGGCAACTGGTCCACAGCTATCCCCATTCCTGGCGCTCCAAGGCGCCGCTGATCTTCCGCAACACGCCGCAATGGTTCATCTCCATGGAAACCACGGGACTCAGGAAGAAAGCGCTGGAAGCCATCACCCAAACCCGTTTCATTCCCCCGTCGGGGCAGAAACGCCTCCGCGGCATGATCTCCGAACGCCCCGACTGGTGCGTCTCGCGCCAGCGGGCCTGGGGGGTGCCGATCACGGTCTTCGTCGACAAGAAGACGGGCGAGCCCTTGCGCGACCAGGGTGTGCTCGACCGCGTCGTCGAGGCGGTGGAGGCGGAAGGGGCGGACGCCTGGTATACCTCCGATCCGTCCCGGTTCCTGGGCCCCGATCACGCGGCGGAGGATTTCGACCAGGTCATGGACATCCTCGACGTGTGGTTCGATTCGGGCTGCACACACAGCTTCGTCCTGGAGACCCGTCCCGATCTCCAGTGGCCGGCGTCGCTCTACCTTGAAGGCACCGACCAGCACCGGGGCTGGTTCCACTCCTCCCTGCTCGAATCCTGCGGCACCCGGGGCCGGGCGCCTTACCAGGCGGTGCTCACCCACGGTTTCGTCATGGGCGATGACGGCCAGAAAATGTCCAAGTCCCTAGGCAACAACGTCAATCCCCTGGAAGTCGTGAACAAATACGGCGCCGACATCCTGAGCCTTTGGGTGGTGGGCTCGGATTATTCCGAGGATCTCCGCATCGGCCCGGAAATCCTGAAAAGCAGCGCCGACATCTACCGCCGGCTCAGGAATACGCTGCGCTACCTGTTGGGCAACCTGACCGGGTTCGGCGAAAGCGACCGCCTGGGCACGGACGACATGCCGGAACTGGAGCGCTGGGTTCTGCACCGGCTCT
>JADFTO010000060.1 GCA_022560215.1 Pseudomonadota bacterium
ACCCTGATCCGCAAAGATTTCCGCGCAAGGGGAACGCTTCGCCTCCCGGTAAAGAGGGCTCTCCATGGGCGGCATGAAGTAATAGACCTTATCATAAAAACTGAGGCTACCGAGACCCCCGTGGACAAGGAATCCCCCGATCACCGCCAGGGCAAGAAGGGCAGGGCCGCGCCTTCTGACGGGTGTTTTCGCCGCGGGAGCGGCAAATCCCGCCCAGGCCAGGGCCATGAACGGCATGGTCGGTAAAAGCTGGAACCATGTGGCAAACACCCCGCCCGTCACCGCTGCCAGGACACCGGCCATGGTGATATGGCGGCGCCAACACCAGCCAGGCAAGGCCGCCGTAAACGCCAATACCAGGAGCAATCCCAACACGCCGGAGGAGAACAATCCCTCGACAAGGTAATTGTGGCTGTGGAAGTCAACCCGGAAGACGGCGTCCCAACTGTCCTCGAAGAACACGTCTTTTCTCAGCGGCGCCCAGTCGATGGGAAGGTGGATGGCGAGGAGGTCGCTGTAGCTCCCCCAGCCGCTGCCGATCAGGGCGATGGAAGGGTCCCGGGCCGCCGCGGTAATGGCGATGTCGATCAGGCGCTGCCGGGAAAGGGCGGAATTGGCGATGAGGCCGAGAGTGCCGCCTTCTCTGGCCAAGTCGCTGTAATCGATCGTCAAGACCAGAAGGGTCACGATCACCGGCACGAGAATGGCGCCCGTGACCGCGAGCCCCCGGCGGGCGTGCCCGGTCCATGGCCCGTACTTGAGAATCAGCCACGCCAGCGGCGCCATGGCGAAGACGAGGATCATTCCCGCCCGGTTGTCGGATACATAGACGACGGCCGCGCCCAGGAGACAGGCGGCAAGCACGGGCCCGGGTTTCTTCAAACGAAAACAGGAGATGAGAATGGCGACGATGAAAATGCCGAAGAACGCCAGGTAATCGGGAAAGTAATATGGCACGAAAGGCGTGGCACTCACCAAATTAGGATTGCCGGCGAAATGGATGGCGTGCAAGGTCGCCACCACGAGGTACAGAACCACCAGAAGCGCCAGCGATCCAAGGAAAACCCGGATTTTCGGGTGGCGCATCAGCACCATGCCCGATGCCACGAAGACGGCCAGGTCGAGGAACCAGAAAAGGCCCTCGCCGATTTGAGGGGACCCGAACCAGGCGAGCCTGGGAACCGGCTGCCATGGTCCCGTCACCAGAATCCAGGCGGCAAGGGCCAGGGGCAACAGAACGAAAGGATGATAAAGCGCCTGGCGCCGCCGCCTGTTCCAGGCCGTGAGCGGGATCAGGCCCAGGGCCGCGATCCCGGCCAGGACGTGCAAGACGCCGAGAATCGGTTCGGATTGGCCCCAGATGCCGAACCGGAACGCCGGCAGGGCCAGGACGACGACCAAAAGCGACGCCGCCACGCTTGCAGCCACCAGAAATAGGCCGGCCTTTGTGAGCAGAACTCTGTGTCGGGCGGTCATCTTTAAATGGCTTGGAAAACGTGAGGCCATCAGATAGTGATATTCCGCTCCGGACAAGGTCTTTTCCGGAAACTCATCGCCTCTTGGACGTTCCTCCCCTCACCGGCTCCAAGGACGCCGCAGGATGACCGTTCACGCCCTCACGCTTCGGGCTCAAGCCGCGTGCATGTCGCGGTCGCGGTGATAGGCCCGGACGTAATCATCCACCATGCGGGCCGCTTCCACATTGTATCCGGCGCGCTGGATCAGGGCCCGGGCGAGGAAGCAGGCGAAGGTCACTGCCTCCCCCTTGCCCTTGAGGGCGAAGCTTGCGGCGAAGTCCTCCAGGCATTCATGGGTCGCTTTACGGGCCATGACGTTGAGTTGGCTTTTCACCAGACGGTGCTTGTCCCGCCATTTCCTTTGCGCTTTCGCCGTCGCCATGAACCTTATCCGCCGTTCATCGTTCCAATATCTACTAGTAGATAATGCAGGGGAACGGCCTTGGCAAGCGTTCTTGTTCCTCCATCCATTTCCGGGATAGGCCAGTGGTGAGTTCCCTACGGGCTCAGGATGCCTTGCCGCGTTTCCTGAAGCGGGCGGCGTCGGCGGAATCCAGGCGTACCTTCAGGTGGACGCGACTCTCGTCGTCGGTGCGCGACACCACCTCGCCGTGGTCATAGAGCCAGGCCAGGGAGGCCCCGTCTTCGAGGGCGACGGCCAGCTCCAGGATCGGGGAGTTCGAGGCGAACCAATCGCCAAGCGCGGCCAACAGGCCGTCTATCCCCTCCCCCGTCAGGGCGGAGAGCAGCACCACTGGCATGTTCGACCGCTTCGCCCGGTTGGCGAGGGTTTCCCTGGCTTCCGGCTTGAGCAGGTCGATCTTGTTGAGGACCTCGATCATGGCTACGTTTCCGTCCACGGCCAGGCCGAGATCCCGGAGCACGTTCAGCACGTCGTCTTTTTGGGCCTCGCTTTCGGGATGGGCCGAATCGCGCACGTGGACGATGATGTCGGCTTCGATGACCTCTTCCAGGGTGGCGTGGAAGGCCGTCACCAACTCATGGGGCAGATCGGAGATGAAGCCCACCGTGTCGGAAACGATGACCTTCCTCCCGGACGGCAGCTCCAGGCCGCGCATGGTCGGGTCCAGGGTGTCGAACAGGCGGTTCCTGGCGGCCACACGGGCGCGGGTGAGCCTGTTGAACAGGGTCGATTTGCCGGCGTTGGTGTAGCCGACCAAGGCGACAATGGGATAAGGCACCTTGCGTCGCGCCCGGCGGTGAAGCTGGCGGGTGCGCTTGACCTCCTTGAGACGGTGCTTGAGACGGGAAATGCGCTGGCCGATGAGTCGGCGGTCGGTTTCGATCTGGCGCTCGCCGGGACCGCCCATGAAGCCGGCGCCGCCCCGCTGGCGTTCCAGGTGGGTCCAGCTTCTCACCAGGCGGGAACGCTGGTAGGTGAGCGCCGCCAGCTCCACTTGGAGCCGGCCGTCGGCGGTCCGTGCCCTGGCCCCGAAGATTTCGAGAATCAACCCGGTGCGGTCGATCACCTTGCAGTTCCAGGCCCGTTCCAGGTTGCGCTGTTGCACGGGCGTCAACGTCCCGTCCACGATGACGACGCTGACGCCGGCCCCGTTCCCGCATTCGGCGACGCGCCGGGCGATGCCTTCAACGACGCCGGCGCCGAACAGTGTGGAGGAGCGGCGGCGCGACAGGCCGAATGCCTCGGCGCCGACGACGGCGAGGTTGATGGCATTCGCCAGGTCCTTGGTTTCGGCCAGCCGGGAGTCCTGATCGCGGGAAATCCCCCCCGCCTTTTTGAGATTGGGAAGGACGATCAGGCAGCGTTCGGCGCCGTTTTCGTTAGCTCTGTTGTCGTCCAAGGGCTGGGTTATTCCGCGCTGGCCTCGCTGGACTCGCTGGACTCGCTGGACTCGCTGGACTCCTTGTCGGGTTCGAACAGCTGAATCTGCATCGCGGGCATCACCGTGGAGATCGCATGCTTGTAGACCAGTTGGGTATGCCCGTCCCTGCGTAAAAGTAACGAGAAATTGTCAAACCATGTGACGATGCCCTGAAGTTTGACTCCATTGACGAGAAAAATCGTTACCGGCGTCTTGTTTTTCCTGATGTGATTGAGAAAGACATCCTGAACATTTTGTGTTTTCTCCGAGGCCATGGGTATTTCCCCCTTTTTTTGGCCCTTTCCATGGGGCCGCATTATGTTTTCCGGGGGCATACAGGATGCACCCCGACTCCAAGATTACAGTCTCCGCAACCGCTTGGAAAGCGCAAGCGGTCAAGAAAGCGGTCCCAGGGTTTCCAGGTGCTCGGCGTAGAGCCCGATGAGTTTTTGCGTCAAGGGTCCCGTTTTGCCGCCGCCGATGTCCCGGCCATCGATGCGGATCACCGGCTTGATGAAAGAGGACGAACTGGTGAGGAACGCCTCCTTCGCGGCCATGGCTTCTTCGACGGAGAAGGCGCGTTCCTTGAACCTTATGCCTTCCGAGCGGGCCATATCCAACAGGGCCCGACGGATGATCCCGTCGAGTATGGCTTTGCCGGCGTCGCGGGTGATCAGTTCACCCCCTTCGGAGACGATCCAGGCGTTGGAATGGGTGCCTTCCGTGACCATGCCGCCGTCATCCACCTGCCAGGCCTCGAAGGCGCCCGCCTCCACCGCCTGTTGCTTTCCCAAGACATTGGGGAGAAGCGACAGCGACTTGATGTCGGGGCGTTTCCAGCGGATGTCGGGGATGGTGATGACGGCGAGGCCCCGGTTCACGGTCTCCATGTCGTAGGGCGGAGTGTGTTGAGCCATCACCACAAGGCTGCTTTCCGTCGCTTCGGGAAAGGCGTGGTTGCGGGGAGCCACGCCGCGGGTGACTTGCAGATAGAGCAGGCCGTGCTGGGACCGGTTTCGGCGGATGGTTTCGCGCAAAACCACCTTCAATGCGGTGCGCGGCATGGGCGGCGCCATCCGGAGCTCGCCCAGCGAACGCTCCAGCCGGTCCAGGTGAGGGTCCTCGTACACCATGCGGGCGTTGTGGATGGCGAAGACCTCGTATACCCCGTCCGAGAACTGGTAGCCGCGGTCCTCCACATGCACGGCGGCCTCCCCATAGGGTAGATAGCGGCCGTTGACGTAGACGATTCGCGACATTTGTTTTCCTTCGGGTTCCCAGACAGGCGACAACGGGGCGGACGCGCCTAGAAGTATTCCAGCTGAACGGAGAACATTTCCTCCACCTTGCGCACCGATTCGGCGGCCGCGAACAACACCACCCGGTCCTTGAGTTGAACCACCGTCGAGCCGCCGGGACTGATCACGTGGCCGTCGCGGACGATGGCGCCCAGCATGACGCCGGGGGGCAGGTTCGCGTCCTTGAGGGGGATCCCCACCAGGGGGGAGGTTTCCAGGGCCTCGGCCTCGATAAGCTCGCCGAAGCCTTCCCTCAGGGTGTGGACCGAATGAATGCGCCCGCGGCGCACGTGTTGCAGGATGGTGGACACCGTGATGTTGCGCGGGCTGACCACCACGTCGACGCCGAGGCTGGAAATCAGGGGTTCATAGGTGCTCTTGTTGATGAGGGTGATGGCCCGTTTGCAGCCGTACCGCTTGGCCAGAAGCGAAGACAGAATATTGGTTTCGTCAACATTGGTCACCGCGACGACGGTTTCCGTGGCGGACACGTTGGCTTCTTCCAGGATATCGGGATCGAGAACGTCGCCATTGATCACCACCGTGCGCTTCAGCTGGCCGGCAACGGTTTCCGCCCGCTCGGTGTCTATTTCGATGATCTTGGCGTTGACCCACGAGTGCTCCTTCTCGATCTCCTGGGCCAGGAACAGGCCGATGTTGCCGCCGCCGAGGATCAACAAACGCCGGGCTTCCGTTTCCTCGTGCCCGAAGGCGGTCATGGCGCGGCCGAGTTGATCGCTTTCCACGACGAAATACACCTCGTCGCCGGATATCATCTCGTCGTCCGCTTTGGGGAAGATGGGCGTGGCGTCGCGCATTATCCCGACGATGACGGCATTCAGGTCGGGAAAGAGCTGGGTCAGCTGCCTGATGGGGGTGTTGATCAGGGGGCAGGTGTCCTCGCACCTGACTCCCACCAGCCTCACCTTGTCGTTGACCAGGGGGATCATCTCGAAAGCCCCCGGAACCTTGAGCCGCCGGGTGACCGCCCGGGCCACCTCCAACTCCGGCGAGATGATCACGTCGATGGGCATGTGATCGCGGGAGAACAGATTGGCCCAGGCGGGCTGCAGATAGCTCCGGTGGCGTATGCGGGCGATCTTCGTCGGCACGTCGAAAAGGGAATGGGCGATCTGGCAGGCGACCATATTGACTTCGTCGGCGAAGGTCACCGCGATGATCATGTTGGCGTCTTCCACCCCCGCCCGCACCAGGACGTCGGGGCGCGACGCGTGACCCACCACCCCCTTGACGTCAAGGGTCTCGCTGACCCTTTGGATAAGCTCCGGGGACTGGTCGATGACCGTCACGTCGTTTTTTTCCATGGCCAGGTGGCGGGCGATGCTGTAGCCCACTTCCCCGGCGCCGCAGACGAGTACCTTCATGATCCTAATTCCAGAGTGCTTACGTCGGCTTTACGAGCCGCGCATTTTCGTCTCTTTCAGGACTCCGAGCGACTTGAGCTTGCGATGCAGCGCCGAGCGCTCCATTCCGATGAAAGTGGCCGTGCGCGAGATGTTGCCGTCGAAGCGCGTCACTTGGCCGTTCAGGTATTCACGCTCGAAGATTTCGCGCGCCTCGCGGAGGGGCAGGGCCATGATTTTGCTGCTTCCTTCCCAGTCATGGGTGGCGTGGGGCGGGGAGCAGATTTCAGACGGCAGCATGTCGACGCCGATGGGTTCGTCGTCGACACCCGGCGTCATGATCAATATCCGCTCGATGACGTTGCGCAATTCCCGGACGTTGCCCGGCCAGTCGTAGGCTTGCAGGGTCGCCGTGGCCTCGGGCCCGAGCCGCCGGCGCGCCTGTCCCGTCGCCTCCCCCACCCGTTCCAGGAAAAATTCCGCCAGGAGGGGAATGTCCTCGCGCCGGTCGCGGAGGGGGGGCACCTGGATGGGGACCACGTTGAGCCTGTAGTACAGGTCCTCCCGGAACTTTCCATCCTGAATGTCCGCCTCCAGATCGCGGGTGACGCTGGCCACGACCCGCACGTCCACCTCGACGCGGGTGGTGCCGCCCACCCTTTCGAAAATCTGTTCCTGAAGGACGCGGACGATCTTGCCCTGGGTTTGCAAGGGCATGTCCGACACCTCGTCGAGGAAAAGGGTCCCGTTGTGAGCCTGCTCCAGCATGCCGACCTTGTGGGAGTCCTCGCCGGGCAAACTCTCGGCGCCGAACAGTTCGATCTCCACCCTGTCGGGTTCCATGGTGGCGCAGTTGACAACCACGAAGGGACCGTCGCTGCGCCGTGAGCGCGCGTGCAGCAGGCGCGCCACCACCTCCTTGCCCGATCCCGCCGGCCCGCTGATGAGCACCCGGCTGTTGGCCGGCGCCACGCGGTCGATGGCTTGACGCACCTGGTTGATGGCTGGCGAACAGCCGACCAGGTCGGTTTCAATGCCCGCGCGTAGGCGCAGTTCCTCTATTTCGCGTTTGAGGCTCGCCGCCTCGATGGCCCGTTCGATCATCAGGATCAGGCGGTCGGCCTTGAAGGGCTTTTCGATAAAATCATAGGCCCCAAGCTTGATGGCCCTGACCGCGGTCTCCACGGTGCCGTGCCCGCTCATCATCAGCACCGGCACGGTGGGGTGGTCTTTCTTGATCACCTGCAGGATTCCCAGGCCGTCCAGTTCGCTTCCCTGCAGCCAAATGTCCAGCAGCACCAGGCTCGGCCGGCGGGTCTCGACGCTGGCTAGAGCGCTGTCGCTGTCGGCGGCCTCGCGGGTCTGGAAACCCTCGTCTTCCAGGATTCCCGAGACGAGCACACAGATATCGGCTTCATCGTCGATGATCAGGATGTCATGAGCCATTGGTCGCAACCCTTTCGGGGCTCTGCCGATGGGAGCCGTCCTGGCGCTCGGCACTTTCCTCGGCCGGATAAAAAATCAGGCTCACCCTGGCGCCCCCCCCTTCCCGGTCCTCCAGTAGCAGATCGCCATTGTGATCTTCCATGATTTTCTTGACGATCGCCAGGCCCAGACCGGTCCCCTTGGTGCGGGTGGTGACATAGGGCTCCAGGAGGCGGTCGCGGTGCTCGCTGGGGAGTCCCCTGCCGTTGTCTTCGACGATGACCGAGACGCGACGGCGGCCGTCCTCGGTTTCCTCCTTCAGGGCGAGGTTGATGTGCCCCTTGGGAAGTTTGTCGCCGGTTCGCCCGACAACGGATTCGGCGGCGTTCTTCAAAAGGTTGGTCAAGGCCTGGGGCACCTGACGGCCGTCGCACCGCAAGTACACGGGTTTGTCGGGAAGATCGATCTCGAAATCTATGTCGTGATGCCGGTTGCGTTCCAGGAAAATCGCCTGGGAGCAAAGATCGCACAGGTTCTCCGGGTTGAGCACGGCATGGGGCATGCGGGCGAAGGAGGAGAACTCGTCGACCATGCGCCCGATGTCCTCCACCTGGCGGACGATGGTATCCGTGCAGGCGGAAAAGGTATCCGGGTCGTTCTTGATTTCCTTGAGGTAACGGCGTTTCAGGCGTTCCGCGGAAAGCTGAATGGGGGTCAGGGGGTTCTTGATCTCGTGGGCGATGCGCCGGGCGACGTCGGCCCAGGCCGCCGTGCGCTGGGCGGCCACCAGCTCGGTCACGTCGTCGAAGGTGAGCACGTATCCGGTGATGTTGCCCTGGTGGCGTTCCGCCGCCATGTTGACCACCAGGGTGCGGGTGTTGCCCTGCCGGCTGAGCTTGATTGTCGCTTGATACACGCAGTTGGGACTCCTCGCCGCCCCGCCGAGGAGGTTTGCCATTTCAGGCACCACGTCGCCGAGGTGCTTGCCCATGGCCTCGTCCAGGTTTGTCGCCAGAAGCTCGGAAGCCGAGCGGTTGGGTAAATTGATGCGGCCCTCGCCGTCGAGGCCGATGACGCCCGCGGAAACGCCGGTGAGCACGGTTTCGGTAAACCTCCGCCTTTCATCCAGCTGGAGGTTGGCCTCGATCAGGCCCTGTTGCTGGCTCTGCAACTGGCTGGTCATGCGGTTGAAGCCGCGGCTGAGGGCGCCGATCTCGTCGGGCGCGTCCGTGATGTCCACGCGGACGCTGAGATCCCCTTTACGGACCCGTTCGGCGGCTCCGATCAGGTTGCTGATGGGACGGGCGAGCTGGGTGGCCAGGGTCAGGCCGAACCAGATCGAGACGAGCAGCAAGAGCAGCGCCACCACGACGAAAATCATCACAAACGTGATCTGAATGTCCTCGCGCCTTTTTTCCAGGCGTTTGTAGTCCGAAACGGCCCGTTCCACCCGCTCGGTGCGTTCCAGCACCCTGGAATCGACGAACCTTCCCACAAGCAGATAGGCGTCCACCATCCGGTTGAGCCTGACCATGGCGCGGACACGGTCGTCCTGCTGGTAGGTGATCACCGCGATTTCACCCTGGTTGGCCAATTCAAGCGCGGAGGGAGGAAAAAGATTGAAGGAAAGGGAGAGGCTCAATGCCGTGCGGGCGATGACGCGCCCGCCGCTGTCCACGACGATGGCTTCGGGCAGGGAACGCAGGGATGCCTGGGCCGTGAGGAACTGATTGAATCGCTCTTGGCTGCTGACCAGCGCCGCCGCGTTCCGGTTCAGGTCGATGGCGACGGCGGCGGCGTCGGCGCGGATGCTCTGCTGGTGTTCGTGCAGGTAGGCGCTGGCGACGGCGGAGGATTCCTCTATCGCCGTGCGCACCCGTTCGCTGAACCAGGACTGAATGCCGAGGTTCAGGAACAGGCCCGCGAACACGGCCACCAGGATCGCCGGGGTCACCGACACCAGGCTGAACAGCAGGGCCAGCCTGACATGCAGCCTGGATCCCGCGAGGCCCCGTCGGCGCTCCGCCCAGACCGACACCAGACGCCGCGCCACCACCACGCCGAGCAGGAGCAACAGGATCACGTCGAGATAAAGCAGGATCAGGACCGTATCGGGGTCCGGTTCCGAGGCCGAGGCCATGGTGGCCAGCGTGGCCAGGCCCGAAGCCACCGCCGCCGCCACCAGGACATAGGTCAGCGTGCGGTTCAGCTTGGAGCGCCGCCACCAGATCCGCAAGCGGCGGAGCGATTGCTCCCGGGATTGTTCCCGAGGGGTCATTTGCTTTCCCGCACCACTGGAATCTCCAATTGCCGGATTTTCTTTCTAAGGGTGTTGCGGTTCAGGCCCAGCACGTCGGCCGCCCTTACCTGGTTGCCCCGGGTGGCCCTGAGGGTAAGCGAGATCAGGGGACGCTCCACCTCCTTTACCACCCGATCGTAGAGTCCGGGGGAGGGGAGGCCGTCGCCGTGGGCGGAAAAATAGGCCTTCAGATGGTTTTCCACCGAATGGGCCAGGCCGTCGGCCTCGACCGCGACGGGCGAGGAGTCGGCCAGTTCCGCCTCGATCACGTCAACGCCGATGGTCTCCTGGGCGTAGAGCACGGCCAGGCGCCGGATCAGGTTTTCCAATTCGCGCACATTGCCAGGCCACGGGCAGGCTTTCAGCCGATTCATGGCGGCGTTGTCGATGATCTTGTAGGGCAGTCCCTCCCTGACCGCCTCGCTCAGGAAATGTCGCACCAGTTCGGGGATGTCATCGGTGCGTTCGCGCAGCGGCGGCAGGCGGATGGGGACCACGTTGAGGCGGAAGTAAAGGTCCTCGCGGAACAGGGCCTGGCGGATCAACTGGGGCAGGTCGCGGTGGGTGGCGGCGATGATCCGGGCATCGGCACGGATCGGCGTCGTCCCGCCGACGGTCGTGTACTCTCCTTCCTGGAGGACGCGCAACAGCCGGGTCTGGGCCTCGGGCGGCATGTCGCCGATCTCGTCCAGGAAAAGGGTTCCGCCTTTGGCCTGTTCGAAGCGGCCGGTGGCTCGCCGGGTGGCGCCGGTGAAGGCGCCCTTTTCATGGCCGAACAGTTCGCTCTCGAGGAGATTCTCGGGGATCGCCGCGCAATTCAACGAGACGAATTGCTTGTCGGCGCGCTTGCTGTGGCGGTGGATGTAGCGGGCGAGGATTTCCTTGCCCGTTCCGGAGTCGCCCGTGATCAGGATGCTGGCGTTGCTTCCGGAAATCCGGTCGGCCAATCGAAGCATCTCCGCGGTGCTCGGATCGGCGAAGATCAGCGTGTGGGTTTCCTCGGCCACGGCCTCGAGGACCGCAGCGATGAGTTCGGGATCGGGCGGCAGCGGGATGTATTCCTTGGCGCCCGCCTTGATGGCGCGCACCGCCGTCTCGGTGTCGGTGCCGATACCGTAGGCGACGACCGGAACGCTGATGCGCTCGTCCTTGAGAGATTTGATGAAAGCCGCGATGTCGAGTTCCACGTCGATCATGACGAGATCGGCGCTTTGCCCCGACCGCGCGAGTTCAAGGGCGGTGCTCGGGTCCGGCGCATGGCTGACCTTGGCGCCATGATCGAAGGCGATCTTGCTGGCCGCTCCAATCTGACCGTTCATCGATCCGATGATGAGTAATCGCATCGGTTCCTCCTGAGCCTCCTAGTCCTCGTAATACTGCAGCCGGTGCGCCGGCGGCAGAATCGTGTTGAGCAGCATCTCGAGACGGCGCGGGTTCTCCTGCCGGCCCATCGATGCGGCTGCCGTGAGGAAGACGGTGTTGACCATCGACTCCTCGTTTGAATTTCGTTCGAGTTTGGCCGCCATGGGTGAGAAAACCATGTTGGCCAGAATGGCGCCGTAGAACGTCGTAAGCAGGGCGACCGCCATGGACGGTCCGATCGTCGAAGGGTCGTCTAGGCTGCCCAGCATCTGCACGAGGCCGACGAGCGTTCCGATCAGTCCCATCGCGGGCGAGACTTCCGCGGCGCGGCGCAGGATGCTGGCGCCCTTCGTGTGACGCTCCGTCATGGCATTCACTTCGCGCTGCAGGATTCGTTCGATATCGTCGCCGGGCACGCCGTCGATGACGAGCCCCAGGGATTTCTGCAGAAAAGGTTCTTTGGCGAACTCGCCAATCAGCTTTTGCATGGTCAGGACGCCCTCGCGGCGCGCGCGGTCGGCAAGCCCCATGACGAGAAGCGCCGCGTCGCCGGGATTCCGGTCACGGCTGAAAAACGTCTTGAAAATGAGCCCCTGTGATTTGAGCACTTCGGGAATCGAGAACGACATGGTCGTGACGCCGAAGGTGCCGCCGACAACGATGAGAATCGCCGGAAGGTCGATGAACGCCGACGGCGATCCGCCGAGCACGACGGCGGCGCCGACGAGCCCGAACCCCACCATGAGGCCTAATATGGTTGCAAGGTCCATGCGGTCTATGGCCGGGCTAAGTGCGGCCCGCTTTGATGATTTCCGTCATTGTCACGCCCAGCCGGTCTTCCACGACCACCACCTCGCCGCGTGCGACGAGCCGGTTGTTGACGTAGATGTCGATGGCTTCGCCGACCTTCCGGTCCAGTTCGATTACGGCGCCCCGGCCAAGCTTGAGCAGGTGACTGACCTCCATCCGCGTCTTCCCGAGCACCGCGGAAACTTGAACCGGAATGTCATAGACCGCCTTTAGGTCGGTTGCCGTGTGAATGTCTCCGTCGCCTTGCCCGTCGGCGGCCAGGATCG